>NZ_JAVRCS010000010.1:0-15306 GCF_034530635.1 Nostoc sp. EspVER01 | reverse complement strand
ACCTTCTGAGGCTCGACGTTGACCTTCTGAGGCTCGACGTTGACCTTCTGAGGCTCGACGTTGACCTTCTGAGGCTTGACGTTGACCTTCTGAGGCTAAAAAATGTCTTGGCGACTTAGCGCTTGTCGATGAAGTCCAATACAGACCTAACCCCCAGCCCCTTCCCTACAAGGGAAGGGGAGTAAGATTTAAAGCCTCTCCCCTTGTAGGGGAGAGGTTTGGAGAGAGGTCAAAGTGTATTTTAGATAAACGAGATGCGCTACAGAAATTGCAACTACACAGACAAAACCCGCCTACGCTAGTTTCAAAAATGTTTGAATACAAAACGCAAAAAGGGCATAACAATGTTATGCCCCGACAAATGACGTGTATCTTACCAAGTTGACAACTGGTATAATTGCCTATTTTAAGTTTTAGCTAACTGGGACTTCGGGTTGCTTTTTCTTAGAACGGCGGTTAAACCTGCGTCCCATCTCATCAATTACTGCATCTAAACCTGCGATATCACCGCTAGCTTTGGCATAGCTATAAACTGCTAATGCTGCTGCATATGCTTCACTAGCAGCAGCTATACAGGTATCATCCACCAATTCTTGCAGTTGCGTTAGAGACAACAACACCGGATACAAGTCCTCATATATTTCCAAGTCCCGGCGCATTTCTTCTAAATCAAAGTAACGAGGCAAAAAGTTAGGGTTTTGTGTTGCCACTTGTAAGGCTTTGCTGACAAAAGCCCGACTTTTATCTCCCATCTTCAGCATTGTTCGCCGATCTTCAGGGGTCAAATCAACTAAAAACGGTAACTTTTCTCTAATTGTAGCGATCGCCTGCATGACGGCTTCTTTATCTGCTGGGGCTAAACTGGCACTGATACGATTTTCTGCCATTTTTAATACTCCTTTAGGGTACTTAATTTCAGTATTCCCAAAGTTGTAAAGGCGATCGCATTTATCAAAGGGGAACACTCAAAAATACTTACAATTGCTAATCCTCAACTCTGCTGTTGAAGTTGTAATTTTTCAAGCTATAATCCAGTCAAGCTTCTATTTCCAGCAAAAGTGCCCGATAACCTGTTTGGACAAAGTGTTGATCGGCGGTTGCTGCAATAATTAAGCCCCGATCCTGCATGGCAATAAACGAAATACAATCAGTTAACCCCCAGGTTTTGTCTAAACGGGACTGATAAAGTTGTAAAGCACGGTTGAGCAGTTGTGTGTCTACACTCACAACACACATATTTTGTGTTTGATAACACTGTTGGATAAATCGTATTGCGGCTGTGCAATTAAAAGCACTCAAAGCATTACCAACTTCAATTAAAACAGCTTCAGTTACCCATACTTCTAATGCGCTTTGAACACGCGGTAGCAGTGTTTTAGCCTTGAGATGGTATTGATCGCGTACATTTAGTAAGGCTTGGATAAAAACAGTGTCTAAAAATATTCGCTCACCCGTCATGTGTTAATTTCAGGCTGACGTTTTGGTGTGCCATACAAGTAATGGTCATGTTGACTTGCCCAATCTTCGGGTGCATTAACTGTCCCTGTTAAATCTTCTAATACATCCCACACATCGGCCACTTTGGCTTCAGATGAGTTAATATCCTCAGAAACGATGGTAATCACATAGCGTTTGTTCAGTTCTAAATCAGGTGGAATATCTGGGCGCAAAACAGAACCATCAAATGTAACCGTTAAAATTTTGCTCATTATTCTATTTCTCTTAACCGCTAATCACCGCGATCGCATCAATTTCTACCAACACATCTTTAGGTAAACGCGATACCTGCACACAAGCCCGCGCTGGGGCTGTATCTTCGGGGAAATATTTAGCATAAACGGCATTCACCGCCGCGAAATCGTTCATATCAGCTAAAAATACAGTGGTCTTCACCACATCTTGAAAAGTCGCACCAGCTGCGGTGAGGATGGCTTCAAGATTAGCTAATACCTGCTCAGTTTGCTTTTTGACATCATCAGTGTAGACGACATCACCAAGGCGAGGATCGATGGCAATTTGTCCAGCGATGAAGACAAATTGACCTGAAGCTGCGATCGCTTGATTATAAGGGCCCACTGGTGCGGGTGCGTTATCAGTATTAATTACTTTACGGGTCATAGATATTACTTTCTCTAACGATGTTTCCTGTTTACCGATTTCTAGCTGAGAAGCGATCGGTTTATAGACTTCTCCATCTGGCATTATCGCACCAGTTAGGTCAGCATCTTTAAAGGTCGTCCCATAGATATTTGCCCCAGTTAAATTTGCCTTCTTCAGGTTTGCTCCATCGAAATTTGCCATCATCAAGTTTGCATCCGAAAGACAGGCTCTTTCTAGATTTGCTCTTTGCAGACAAGCTTTGTTGAGATTTGCTTTTTCCAAGCAAACCCTAACCAAATCCGCCTCAGCTAAATCTACCTCTGATAGATTACATTTCTCCAAAGTGACTCCCCTGAGTATGGCTTTCTGGAGATTTGCCCCATGAAAATTTACTTCAGTTAGTTTTATCTGAGTAAAGTTTGCGCTAGTCAAGTCTGCCCCACTCAGATTTGCATTACTGAAATTTGCACAACTTAAGTCCGCACCACTCAAGTCTGCCCAACTAAGATTGATTGAAGAACCCTCTATCCCACTCAAATTTGCATTTATTAAAGATGCTCTACTAAGGCTAGTATTATTAAGTTTCGCCCTAGTCAGGTTTGCGTCACTCAAATCTGCTCCATTCCAATTTGCATTAGATATATCTATATCAGTTAGGTTTGCACCCTTCAGGTCTATGCCTTGGCGATTTATAGTAAACTGCCGTCCCCCTGCGGCGTATTTCTCCAACAGTTTGCCAGCATCCATAATGCACCTTTAAATACCACTGACACAGTATAATCAACAAAAACTTTGTGTCACAGATATTCCTCTCTTTTCTTCCTTCTCTTCGAGACGCTGCGCGAACGCGCCCTTTGCGTCTTTCGCGGTTCGTTCTTCTTACCCCAACCTTGGACGTATCCTATAATGCCATCAGATCAGCATCGCGATCGCACTCGTATAATACTGTTACGACAGACTGCAAAATATCATTTATGAATAAACCAGGATGAATATTAAAGAACTACTGCTTCAAGAAATTGAATCATCCTCAGATGTTCTACTAGCCCAAACACTAGATTTTTTGCGTTTTCTCAAGACAAAACCAGAAACCGAGGAAATCTCTCTTGACCTGTCAACGGAAAAAAATGATGATACTTCCAGTCATCAAACACAACCGGAAATACAGGAAGCAACACCAATTCTTAGAGGCTCTAAAGCAGAAGATTTACTAAAATTTGCCGGAACCTGGCAAGGGAATGATTTTGAGGAGTGCTTGCAGCTTGTTTACGAAACCCGTTCCCCATCTGAATTTTAGTAATGTACCTCCTAGATACCAACCATTGTAGCCGGATCATTTTTGGAGAAACAAACGTCATTCGTCGGTTACAAGAACACATTGGCTTAGGGGTTGCAACTAGCGTTATTGTGCAAGGTGAACTACTTTACATGGTGCAAAAGTCTTCTCAACAACAAGCAAATCTTCGATTTGTCAAAACTTTTTTGCAAACCATTGACCTTTATCCCATTAGTGGAGAGGTTGCCGATGTTTACGGTAGCCTCAAAGGAGAAATTGTCGAACATTTTGGCCCCAAAGACAAAGCAAAGCGTAGAAAGTTTACAGTTCAAGATTTGGGTTTTAGCGATAACGACTTGTGGATAGCATCAACTGCTCTGCACTATAACCTCACCGTCATCTCAGCGGACAGCGATTTTCAAAGGATATAACAAGTACAAGCCTTAGCGTTAGAATCTTGGCTTTGACATCCTCTCCTACCCCAACCTCGGACGTATCCCATAATGCCGATATCGCCAATAATCGCGCAAAATGCGATCGTGGTCAAAACATAAATTACCAGGCACACACCAATACTCAAAAATGCCTACACCCTGAGCATCATCACCAGCCTTTGGTTCACCCTTCGCTGTCGCCAAAAACACAATACTAATCGTATGCTGACGAGGATCGCGATTTGGGTCAGAATATACCAGTAATTGTTCAACTAATTCTACCTGCAAACCCGTCTCTTCCTCAGCTTCTCGCCGCGCTGCTCCTTCCACCGCTTCGCCATAATCTACAAAACCACCAGGAATAGCCCAACCTAAAGGTAGATTATGTCTTTCAATTAACACTATTGGCCGATGAGGTCGATCTACTAGTTCAATGATGATATCAACTGTCGGTGTAGGATTTCGGTAAGTCATATTTATTAGTCATTAGTCATTAGTCATTGGTCATTAGTCAAGAGCAAAGGACAAATGACTAAGGACAAACAAAATGAGTTTACTTGATTTCCCCTGCAAATACTGTTCCGTGATAAATTCGATGCGTTGGCTTTGCCACTGCCCCTTGGGCAATCGCATCGCGTCTCCTTCAGACAATTGCTCCCTCTCATAATTCAGGTTATTTATGCCTTTTCCTAGATCCAGTGGAATTTTGCTGCATCCTACTTCCTTTCCCAGTCGATTTGGCATTGGGGATTTAGGCTTAGAAGCCTATAACTTCATTGATTTTCTTAAAGAGAGCCATCAACAATATTGGCAAGTTTTACCACTGGGCCCCACTGGATACGGGAATTCTCCGTATATGTGCTACTCCGCAATGGCAGGAAATCCTCTGTTAATTAGCCCAGAAAAACTCTTAGAAGAAGGTTTACTATCTGAAGAAGACTTTGCTAATTTACCAGGATTTCCGGAAGAAA
The DNA here is from genome assembly GCF_034530635.1 of Nostoc sp. EspVER01. NCBI lineage: Bacteria > Bacillati > Cyanobacteriota > Cyanophyceae > Nostocales > Nostocaceae > Nostoc > Nostoc sp. EspVER01. Next base: position 10,525 of record NZ_JAVRCS010000010.1, on the reverse strand, counting down.
AGGTAGATTTCAATCGAGTTGTGCCAATTAAGATTGGGCTACTCAAAAAAGCCTGTGACAACTTTAGAGCCAATGCTACGCCCATCCAGCAGAAAGAGTTTGCAGGTTTTTGCGATAGTAAAGCCTATTGGCTGGATAATTACGCCTTATTTATGGCGCTAAAAGATGCCAATGAGAATGCAAACTGGCACGCATGGAAACCGGAGTTTGTCAAGCGTGATCCCCAAGCATTGGAGCAAGCACAGCATCGGCTCAATGGAGAGATTTATTATTACAAATTCGTCCAATTTGAGTTTTTCCGCCAATGGTCTGACCTAAAAAGCTACGCTAATATGCGCGGTATTGACATTATTGGCGATATCCCCATCTACGTAGCTCATGATAGTGCTGACGTGTGGGCGCATCCCGATATTTTTTGCTTAGACGAAGAGACTGGACAAGCAGCACAAATGGCAGGAGTTCCACCAGATTACTTTAGCGCCACCGGTCAATTGTGGGGAAACCCGGTTTATAACTGGGAAGAATTGCAAAAACAAGACTTTAAATGGTGGGTACAGCGCTTTGAGGCAATGCTGGATTATGTAGATATAATTCGCATTGACCACTTCCGGGGCTTTGAGGCTTATTGGTCTGTGCCCCAAGGTGAAGAAACTGCCATGAATGGGAAATGGATAGAAGCGCCTGGAGATGCTTTTTTTGCAGCGATTAGAGAGAAGTTGGGCAAGCTACCCGTCTTGGCGGAAGATTTGGGAGTAATTACACCAGAGGTAGAAGCGCTGCGAGACAAGTATGAATTTCCGGGAATGAAGGTTTTGCAGTTTGCCTTTGGTTCCGATCCTGCTAATCCATTTTTACCATTCAATTACCCGCGAAATGCTGTAGTTTATACAGGCACTCACGATAATGACACAACTGTAGGCTGGTTTAATTCAGCTAATGACAACGAAAAGCATAACTTATGGCTCTATTTAGGTTGTATTAGTCCTGAAGGCATCCAATGGGATTTAATTCGCCTAGCTTTGAGTTCCATAGCCAACCAAGCGATTATTCCTTTGCAAGATGTTTTGGGATTAGGAAACGAAGCGCGGATGAATTTTCCTAGTGTTGCAGAGGGGAACTGGGAGTGGCGCTATCAAGCAGGAGCATTAACAGACGAATTACGCGATCGCTTGAAAGTTCTTACCAGACTCAATGGACGCGCCCCAGAAGTCCAGTGAGAAGTGGCTGAGTAGGGCATGGGGTATGGGACATGGGGCATAGGACAAGGTGAGAAAAGTTAGAAACTGCAACAAGTCTTTCCCCTTGTCCCCAATTCTCTTTGTCTCCTTGTCCTCTTCACCATGCCCCATGCCTAATGCCCCATAAACCATATTTCAAAACTTAGGCTTTGCAGCAGCAATCCTAACTTCTTCCTCTTTCCCTGGTTCTCCCATTTCCTTGGCCTTCTCTTGATTGACGCTCACCAACACACCGCCAGCATTATCAGTTTTCACTGTCAGTTGCTCTTGGGCTTTCCAAATTCGGTGAGTTCCCTCTGGCAGGATACCCTCAAACTCGGTTTTGCCATCGGCTACTACACGAATCCAAGATGAGGCTTTCAAAGTTACACCAACCTGTACAACCTGTCCCTTTTGGACACCACTCAGGGTATCGTTGACAGGTTGTACCTGGGTTGACTCTTTTAGTTGAGCTAGTTCTGGTTTAACAACAGACTTTTGTTTTGGATATGGCTGGTTTGGGCTATTACTCGCTTGTAGTAACGCGTTATTTAATAACTGAGATAACCCATTTACAGAACATACGATTAGCAATATGTAAAGAAAGTAAAGATGAACTGGACGTAGTTGAGCCAAGGGTGAATTATTCCCTTTATTGAGAGGGCTAACTTGTGCAGAACTGATCGGAAAAGTGCCAGAAAATTCTACTCCATTCAAGCCTAGTGCATCGGCAAATTGCCTGATTAAACCCTGAATATAGACTGGTTCTGGTAGATCGTTTAAATTACCTTCTTCGATCGCCTGCAATAATCTTCGGGGAATCCGAGTCAATGCAACCACTTGGTCTAGAGATAAACCCTGTTCTTGACGCAATGCCCAAAGTTGAGCGCCTAACTCTGCCAACTTTTCGGCTCGTTGTTGCTCTAATGAAAGTGATGGCTGGTGCTTATTCTTCTTTCTTAGCCATTTCATGCCTACTGACACTCCTTAACTCCACTGAATCAATAATTAGGTTGCGCGATCTGATCTTGCAAAAAGTGAATCTCACGATCTTTGAGGGAACGATATTTACCCTCTGATAAAAAGGGTTCCTTTGGAGTTTGTAATTGAATTGGGCCGATAGCAGTCCGATGCAGCTTGATTACTGGGTATCCTAACTGTTGAGCTATACGGCGAATTTGGCGATTTCTTCCCTCCTGCAACACTATTTCTAAAACGCTTTCCTCGGTACGACGTTCGATTAGGCGTACCTTAGCGGGCCTAGTTTTTCTACCCTCCAACATCACACCTTGACACCACGTCTGTAGTACTGTTTCTGGAGGATGTCCTTTGACCAAAACATGATATGTCTTGGAAATACTGTGACGTGGATGGGTTAGCCCAAATGTCAGTTCTCCGTCATTAGTCAGGATTAATGCTCCTGTAGAGTCTGCATCTAGACGGCCAACTGGGTGAATACCTGAACCCTCCCGTAATTCTTTCGGTAGTAGATCCAGGACTGTTGTTCTGCGATGAGGGTCGTAGCAAGTCGAAACCACTCCCGCTGGTTTGTGCAGCAATAGATATATTAAAGCCGGACGCTGCTTTTCGGATACAGGCTTACCATCAATTGCGATCGCATCTTTTTCGGGATCGACTTTTTGACCTAAATGTGCCAATACCCCGTTAATCCGCACCCGTGAGTGCCTAATCATTTCTTCGGCTTCACGACGTGAGGCGATACCCCATTGAGCAAGAATTTTTTGTAACCGTACCTCCATGTGGAAATTGCTTATTTACTGTTATCAATTAAATGATATTTGCATTTTGTAGCGAGTAGGCATAAATGTTACATTTAAAGCTTATTTAATTTCGGTTCGGTTGTAGAGCAAATACTCATAAACAGATTGGTTAAATGCCAGAGCAAAATCCCCAAACAACAAGTGGAAATAAAATCCGCATAATTACGCAGGTACTCACAACAGCAGTCAAGCTCTGGTTGAGATCGCAGACCAGCCAAATCTCTGAATTAGAAGTGGAGATTAAAGCTAGCGATCGCCAACTTTTCTCTGGACGCATTCCTGCGGTATCTGTTTTTGCTACTCATGCAGTTTATCAAGGTCTCCTAATTACACAAATTCAATTAATAGCAGAAAATATTCGGGTAAATATCGGTTCCGTACTCAAGGGAAAACCTCTAAGACTGTTAGAAACAGTACCAGTGGTTGGCGATTTAATCATAGACGAGAAGGATCTGAATGCTTCTCTCTCATCAGACTTATTATCGACTGCTTTAAGCGATCTCTTGGTTAAGGTTTTACCAAAAGATTATCCGCAGTCACAACCAATCAAGTGGCAAGAAATTCTCCTTGGGAACAACCAAATTATACTGCGAGGTTTGAGAGTAACCAATAGTGAAACAACACCTCTAGAGATTTGTCTGGGCTTACAATTACTCAGTGGGCATGAGTTGCAACTGGTACATATCCCAATCAAGCCCAACCAGGGAGATATATTAGAGGACAATCATGAGTACAATCTGGATCTTGGCTCAGATGTCGATATCCAAGAACTAACGCTGATCCTAGGCAAGCTAGTGTGTCGTGGGCGGATTAACGTTAACCCTTGATGATTATGAAATTAAAAAATGCTAATACATTATTTTAAATGATATTGCAGCTCTCAGGGGATAAGAGAGCAGGTGGACAATCCCCGGCTTCGTTGCGATCGCGCCTGGGACATAGAATTCCAAGTTATTGCATTGAAGGAAGAATAAACAGAATTCTGCACTTCGTTGTTATCCCGCCTCGGAATAGACTTCCAAAGCTAATAGCTTAAGTCCTCTGAAGAGGACTTAACAAGAATTTTAGTCCACTTAAGTGGACTTGAGCTATTAGCCCGGAACTTAAGTTCCGGGCGGGATAGCAACGAAGTGCAATACTCTAACTGTTACTGAAAACCGCTATAGTAGCGGCAACAGCAATGTCACAAAATAATATACCAAAGGAGCAGTGAAAATATAACTATCAGTACGGTCTAAAATACCACCATGACCGGGGATTAACTGCCCAGAATCTTTAACTCCAGCATCCCGCTTGAGCATAGATTCTGTGAGATCCCCTAAAAGACTAGCAATACCAATCAGCAAACCCAATGCTAAACCTGTGAAGGGGGATTCAGGCAAGTGAAGATAATAGGCTCCTGCTATGGCTACGGCAACACTTGAAGTAATACCAAAGACAGCACCTTCGACAGTTTTTTTCGGGCTAATGTCAGACAGACGGGTTTTCCCAAAGAATTTGCCAATGGTGTAAGCACCGATATCAGCTGCCCAAATACACAAAAAAGTCAGTAGTGTGGCTGTAAAACCTTGTGCTAAAGAAGCGGAATTTGCCTTTTCCCAGAAATCTGTCCAGGTTGTGGGCCAGTAACCTCCGAAAGGGAGATTACTAAAAGCAGCGCTATCAATTGCTCGTAACCGCACCCAGTAACTTGGTAAATAACCGACGTAAAATAGCCCCATAATAGAAGCGGAAACATCAGCGATCGTGGCAAATTTGGGTTGAAACAGCAGGTAAAAACAAATAAGTGTGCCAGCTATTGGCATCACAGCGTCAGCTAAACTGCCATCAAGGGTACAAATAGCTAGCAATACTTGGCTGACAGCCATAGTGGTTTTAGCAGCGGGAGCGATGCCTCTGGCTCGCACCAAATTAAAATATTCCTGTTGACCCAAAAAGATGATGACCGCAAAGATGATGGTAAAGTACCAACCCCCCAAAAGGGTTGCGGAAAGGGCAAGAGCGATCGCAACAATTCCACTAATAATCCGAGACCAAGGCATAGAAGTATTAAATATTGGGAATGGGGCATTGGGCATTGAGCATGGGGGATGGGGGATGGGGCATTGGGAAAGAGAAGGCAGGAGGCAGAAGGCAGAAGTTCTTTAATTTTGAATTTTGAATTTTGAATTTTGAATTGATTGCTCCCCTGCTCCCCGTACTTCCTCATCTCTGTCTTCTTCCTTCCCTTGCCCCCTCTTCCAATGCCCTATGCCCCATACCCCATTCCCTAATCCAGTTTCTCACCACTGAGGATAAAAATGGGATCGACGGCGGTAAAGGTTTGAGAAAAGCCGCGTGTCTCTAGGCGGTTAACCGCAGATTGGACGACTTCGATATTTCTAGCTCTTAATAAGGAAAAGCTCTGGGAAATAGCATATAGACTTTCTAGATTAGCAGCTGTGGCTACAACCCGACCGGATGGCGGCAAATAATGCCAAGCTGCTTGCAGTATTTCTTGAATGGGGCGACCTCCCTCAATACAAACGCGATGAGGGGTAATTTTGAGGTCATGTAAACACTCTGGGGCGCTGCCTTCAACAACTTCGACATTTTTCACATCAAAGCGATCGCAGTTACGCTTGATCAAATTAGCGACTTCTTCATCCCTTTCGATAGCGATAATTTGTCCGCCTGGACACAATAGCCCCACCTCTACCGGAATTGTACCTGTCCCTGCACCAATATCCCACAACACAGAATCTGATTTTAGCCGCAGTTGAGAAATCAATAGCAGTCGGACTTCTCGCTGGCTCAGGGGAATTCCTGGCAAATGCTCAAATAAGTCATCGGGAATACCAGGGGTAATATAAGGCCAAAGTTGGGAGGGCATAGAATTACGCAATTATACTAAAGATATCGATTTGCCAAATTGAAAAGCTATCAGCTATAAAACTTTTCAACCGTAGCATTACAAGAAAACATAATGATTGGTGAAATATTAGGCGATCGCTACGAAGTTCAGCAGCTATTAGGAAAAAAAGCCGGGCGACGGACGCTATTAGCTCGTGATTTGCAAACTCAGAAATTAGTTGTCATTAAATTACTCTCTTTTAGCAGTGACTTTGAGTGGGATTCACTCAAGTTGTTTGAGCGAGAAGCCGAAACTTTAAAAAACCTAGCACATCCCTCAATTCCTGGCTATTTAAACTATTTTGAGGTAAATTTACCAACCATCAAAGGATTTGCTCTAGTACAAACTTATATCCCTGCACAAACTTTAGAGCAATGCTTACAGACTGGGCGGACTTTTACCGAAGCTGAAGTCAAACAGATAGCCAAAGCACTTTTAGAGATTCTCGTTTATTTACATGAACTACATCCGCCTGTAATTCACCGTGATATTAAGCCTAGCAATATTTTATTGGGGGAGCGCTCTGGAAATAGTGTCGGTCAAGTTTATTTGGTAGATTTTGGCTCAGTGCAGACTGTCCTAGCTAGCGAAACCGGCACAAGAACTGTGGTAGGAACTTATGGTTATATGCCACCAGAGCAATTTGGCGGGCGCACTGTTGCAGCATCTGACCTTTATAGTTTAGGCGCAACCTTAATTTATTTAGTGACGGGGACTCACCCAGCCGATTTACCCCAAAAGGATTTTCGGATTCAGTTTGAACAACTGGCTAATCTCAGTCCCAGCTTTAGCAATTGGTTAAAGTGGATGATTGAACCTAGTTTAGAACGGCGTTTGAGTTCTGCGATCGCTTCGGTAGCAGCTTTAGAGAAACCACAACCGACAAACTTGCCTACTTTAGTTGTTGGCAAACCAGATGGGAGTAAGATTCAACTAATTAAAAATGGACATTCTCTAGAAATTATCGTTCCACCCGCTGGTTTTGATCCATCAATAGTATTTACAGGTTTATTTGCGATCGTCTGGAATTCATTTATCTTATTTTGGACAATTGGCGCACTCTCAGCACCCTTTCCTGTCAACATCCCCTTTGCCTTGTTTTCACTTCCATTTTGGGGTGCTGGCTTGATGATGGTGTATAAATTTTTCTTTCATTTTTTTGGACGCATCTGCTTACGCCTGAATCCCGAACAAATAGCCATAACGCGGGAGTTGTTTGCTTGGAAATTTTATCGTCCCCGTGCAGCGCCAAGACAAAGTATTAATAAATTAGTTTACATTCCCAAGCATTTTACAAAAGATTCTGAAGGCACGAGAATTGCCGTTCCCGCACAATTAGATATTTGGGTAGGAGTAAAAAAATATCAACTTGGTGGTAATGATGGTGCGATTAAATCGGAAGCGGAACTGGAATGGCTAGCTCATGAATTAAGCGATTGCTTAGGTTTGCCAATTACCAATCCAATGAGAAGTTAGTTGAGCGATCGCTTACATTGAAAAGCCATAATAAAAGGGACAGTATTAGGAATCGCCAAGTAACTACTTAAGAAATCCTTACACGATAAGACTTTTAAGCTATCCCCGGTTTTCTGTAACTGTCCCTAAGAATTTGTTTTCAGTAGCCAGTTCTACTTTAAATTCATCATTCAGCAGCATTCTCAACGTTTACTAGGCTCCATCAGTTAGTTATCACTCTTAAACTATTGATAACTACTCTTATTATGAGAATTACTGGTAGATACATTTGAGGTTGTTTTCTGGCTACTTTTAGTCTAAATCTTACTAACTAATTTTTGTAGCAAGGGTGGGAGTGGATGATTCTCAAACTGGGAATACTGGGAATCAATTCGGTGAGCTTTTTGAACCATCCGTTCAAAAAACAGATTGACTAATTTTAATTCCCGAAAAATCTTTTGCGGATCTTCAAGATGGGTTGTCGGTAGTTGCTGTCCCATTTTTTTGAGGGCTAGACCTACAGGAATTTTAATTTCATCCTGGAGTTTCAGAAAACGGGTAAATATGGGTGCAAAAGCGGACAATACAGAACCAGCACCTCCTCTAGCTTGTCCCCAACCGATGTAGTAAATTCCTTTGTAATCTTCAAGAAATGACCCTCCATAACATTTCACTGTTGCTCCTTTCACCCGTTGCAGTTCTGGAGCTAAAAATGGATAGGCAAGATGAAAACCAGTTGCACAAACAATTAAATCAAAGCTTTCTCGGCTACCATCTGCAAATTCAACTTCCCCGCCATCTAAATGTCGTACCTCTGGTTTATAGGTAATGCGACCGTGTTTAATATAGTAAGGAACCTCATTATTTAAGGTTGGGTGCTTATCAAAAATGCGATATTTGGGTTCGGGTAGACCATAATCTTTGTGCTTACCGAAAGTCAGCAAAATAATTAAATAAGTCATCAACCGCTGAAACCATTGTGGCATCCACCATTCAGTTAAATCGGAAATTGGAACACCTGCAAAGGTTTTGGGAATAAACCACACAGATTCACGCATACTCAACACAGATTTAGCTCCCACCCTAGCTGCTTCTGCGGCTATATCACAAGCTGAATTCCCTCCACCAATCACCAGAACTCTCTTTCCACGTAGTTGCTGGGAATTTTTATAATCTTTGGAGTGAATTATCTCCCCATCAAATTCTCCTGAGAATTCGGGAAAACGTTTGCACCAGTGATGACCATTACAAATAATAATCCCTTTGTAAATTCGCTGTTCCCCATTATCAAAGGTAACTTCCCAGAGATTATCCTCAACAGGCCGCACGTAGCTAACTTGACGATTCAATTCAATATTTTTACGTAACTCAAAATGGTCAGCAAAGGAGTTTAAGTAATCCCGTATATTTTGAGCGCTGGGAAAATCCGGATAATTATCCGGCATAGGGAAATGGGTAAATTGGGTAATCTTCCGTGATGAAATAATGTGTGCAGTTTCATACACACCATGATGCCAATTTCCACCAATGTCATCGCTAGCATCAACTTGGTCGTAGGCAATACTCGCGCTCTTGAGCGCTTCAGCCATACTTAATCCGACAAAACCAGCCCCAAGAATTAAATGCTTGTGAGTAGTGTCCAACATCATTCTTAATTTTACTTGACTATTTTTTAAACTTTGGGAAGATACCGAGCTAACCCACTCCCCTGCTTAGGGAATATCTCGTGAGGATATGAAAAGCTTGTACAACATCAGGGAATACGTACAAATTTATTGACAGCAATACTTCTAATTGCTGCCCGCACTACCTGTGTATGGTCTGTTGTCATATATTTCGGAACACCCTGGCTTCTCTTGGCTAGAGATTCATATCGTTCCGATTGCAGGATTGGAGCACGAGTAAAAAATTAATAAACATTGGGACGCGTGACGTTATATTCCTTAACTTCATTGTTGTGTTTATTTCTGCCAACTTATTATTAGCTTCAAATGTTAAGTGAACTGACGCTGCCTAACTGTAGCAGTGAATACGGTATTTTAGTTTAGAAAAAATGCTGAAAATATGTCTAAAAAATATCAATTAATACAAGTAAAATCAATTATTTGAATTGGATAATTTGGAGTAATTTAAGATAAGCTTTATTTAATGGATTACGCGCCTAAAGACGTTTGGGAGCTAGCGACTACTACTACAAGGCGAAATTAAAAATTAAAAAAAGTAAAAAATACTTGCATTTTATTCATTTTTAATTGGTGTTTGGTTTACTACATACTGTACTATAAGAATCCTATTTGATTTTTGAAAAACTCCGTATAACTCGAAAAGGCTAACTCCTTACTTTCTGCCTATCACGCTTGCGCAACACGCAAATAAATCAATCGCATTGCTATGGTATATTCTCCTGTGGGGTCAAGGGCTTATCAGTGGCGAACTCATCAGATTTGAGCCATCAATGTTTATATTTAATTACAGATGCCTTAGAGGAAATTTATATGTTTGGACTGGGATGGCCAGAAATAGCTGTAATTAGCATAGTCGCTATTCTAATTTTCGGCCCAAAAAAAATTCCTGAACTGGGGACTGCACTGGGCAAAACCTTACGAGGTTTTAAGGAGGAGATGAAAACTCCCAGCGAGGAAACCAATCAGGAAGAAGAGTGCGATTCGTTGATTAGCAAATCACGGTAATCAGTCCGTAAATAACTAATCCAGCCCGACAGCAGATTACTGTCACTAAAGGCTGAACTCTCGGTCAGATGTAGGTGAAAGTCCTACCATTCAGACTCAGAATTGACTCCTTACCTGCCCACACCGAACAAGCTCGGTTCTTGTAGAGTGAAGCTGGGAACAGGGCGCAACCAGACGACCGTTGCGGGTTGACACTGGCGCTAACAGGGAGTTCCCACGGTGAAACAGAGCCTATAAAAGTGACCTACCTGAAAGCGGGGCGCAACAGAAAAAACCCTGACTTCATTGGAGATTATTCCCGCCGCATCACTTTTCTAGAAGCGGCAAGAGTCCAGGGAATCCAATGGTTGAATTGGCTACACCTAAAGGAACAATCAATCTCTCCGAGGGAACGAATAAAAACGAATTGTGGGTCTAGGGGCGGTCGAACCCCAAAGTAGCCCAGACGAGCGGAGGAATCCCCACAATTCGGGTAGGACAGACCGTAAT
>NZ_JAVRCS010000009.1:137875-218213 GCF_034530635.1 Nostoc sp. EspVER01 | reverse complement strand
TTGGCGGGGTGGGGTTCTTCGGGTTTAATAAGCAATCAAGCGGACATGATATCAGTGCTTTAACCCAAGTTTTTCTAGTCCTCTTCTAGAGGACTTGCACCATTAGACAGGGAATTCTATTCCCTGGCGGTCTGTATTGCATAATAGCTGGAAGTGCTGTATCTTAACTTTCAACGTTAGGGACTTTAACCGCTACGCTTCTGAAGTCACCCCTGTGAACCCAACTAGCTTTACACCACCATCTTCTGAGAGCTAATTGGGTTGTCACCTTTCACTCTTTCTTCTATTCTTTAATGTCTGGTTTCTCGGAATCCGGTGAATCAGGCAACTGATTTATTTCAAGCGTTGGCACAGATGGAGTAAATCAGTTTACTTTTTTTAAAGTCTCAACAACTACTGTACCTGGAACGGTTGCCAAAAGAAAGATTTCCCTGCCACCATCAACAATGATACCACTGTAAGTATCACCACTAGATGTTCGTATCTGCACCGTACAATCTTGTTTAACACTATAGGTTCCTGACACTGTTTCGGTTGGCAGTATACTACCGTCAACGCTACCAATCGCTGTTCCTTGGTAATTTCCCCTTCCATCAAGCTTGATTAAACCAACGCCAGCTATAGACTTTCCTATGATCGTCCCAGTAGTTTTACTTCCATAGCTACCTGTTATGGTTGCATTATTACAAGAAGGCGTAGCTTGGGCGTTCACTTTTTGAGAGATAGCGTCTGAAATGGTCAATGCTGAAACAGTACCAATTATTAACGTCGTAAAAAAGCCTTGGATTTTAAAGTTCATTAGATTCGTGTAATCAAAATACCTTTGCATAAATATTGACATAAGACTTATGCACTGTACAAATTAATCACGTCTGTATACTTGTGAGGAATATCTTATATCATGTCCGCATAATTAGTTATGATTTCCACAGTCATTGCACCCCACCCCCAGCCCCTCCCCGCTTGCGGGGAGGGGAGACAAAGCGCAGCTTTGGCGGGGTGGGGTTCTTGGGGTTTAGTAAGTAATCAAGCGGACATGATATCACCTACGATCGCGTTAAATTATCCCAAACCGAATAGTTTTGCGATCGCAGGCAATAATTTATTACCCGCTTCCACCAAAGAAGCAACAGCAGGTAAGCCGGTAAATATCCCTTTTAACATGGTGATGGCCGTTTTTGCCGTCTTTTGCTTAGTGGATTCTTGAGGATTTTTACCCGCTTCAGCTAAACTGTTCACCTGTTCTAGCGCTTCGGTTTTGTCTTCTTCTGACAAATATGTGGATTGGACGATCGCATCTTGCAACTGCGACAATAATTCTTTGATTCCTGGTTTCTCGGCATCGGTTGCATCAGGTAACTCATTGAGGGCAATACTCACGTTACCGCTGATGGTTCCTAGATTAGCAATAGAATTATTGCCAGCGATACCGCTAACATTACTGCTGCCTTCAATATTGATGCCACTGATATCTGACATATTTGTATCTCCTTGTGTATAAAATTTCGGCTGCTTGAGAGCAGTATCTACCATATTTTCTAAACTAATAATGCGTTTATCTTTTTCTACCAGTAATAATTGCTGACTCTGCGATAAAGCTTTGAGTTGATTATAGTCATCAAAATATTCTGCACTCAGTTGAGATTTATCACTACCTGCGGCAGTTGTGGCTCTGAGCAAGATTTTATCATCGCCGCGTTTCTCCATTGCCACGATTTCTAACTCGGCTTCGGGATGGTTTTCGGCAAGGTTTTTGAAGGCTATGGCAATGGCGCGGGGGTCAACGCCTTGATTGTGGTAAAGGTCGAGGGTGTCAAAAATTGGCTTGATAAAGTCGGCAAATTCGCCGTCTGCAAATACTTCTTGTTTATTATCAGGTTTGCGGAGGGGGTCGGGGTCTTCTTTGGTGGGTAAACGCATAAAGACATATTCACACCTCACCCCATGCAATTTAGTTGTATTTGTAATGCCCCAATCTTCGATGAAGGCGCCGGTGAGGGTTGCACCTGTTAAATCTGTGCCGTCTAGTTGCGTTTGCTTCAGCTTTGCTCTTGACAAATCGGCATCTTGCAAGTTGGCTTCACTGAGATCAGCGCTAATAAAGCTGGCATCTGCTAAATTTGCTAATTGTAAGTTGATACCCCGCAGGTTTTCACGGTAAAAATTCTTATCCTGTACTTGTCCAGTAATCAGCAGTTGACGTACTTGTGAGTTTTGCAGATAAGTTTTCCCAGGACGAACACGGTCAAGCATTTTGGCTTGATGCCAACGGCTACAGATAAGGATAGTGTTTCGGAAATCTGTACTTTTGAGCCTAGCTTGGGTGAAATCAGCATTGGTTAAATTAGCGCCACGAAAACTTGTACCTCCTGTTGCAGCAAAAGGAATAGCGATATTGCGAATTAAGGAATATTTTTCGTCTCCTTTCATTGTTTGCCAACTAATGTAGATACTAAATAAAACTCCGGCTCCGGCTCCGGCTCCGGCTAAGGCTCCGGCTACGTCGAAGGCTATGGCTCCGGCTATGGCTCCGGCTATGGCTCCGGCTACTACGAAGGCTATGGCTATGGCTCCGGCTACGGCGAAGGCTCCGGCTACGGCGAAGGCGAAGGCTACGGCTACGGCGAAGGCGAAGGCTACGGCTACGGCGAAGGTTCCGGCGAAGGCTCCGACTCCGGCTCCGGCTCCGGCTATGGCTCCGGCTACGGCTCCGGCTACGACTACGGCGAAGGCTCCGGCTACGGCTCCTAGACCAGCTGTTAGTCCTTGGCGAATCGTGATTAAAAAGAAGGCAATCAATATAATCAAAGCAGTCCAACCACCAATCTGATTACTTGAGTTGGAAGTATCAAATATTAGTGACACCAAATAACCTTTGACAGCCAAGTAAAACCCTGAAAATCCCGACAACAGCCACGAGACAAGGACTAGGAAAATTGCCCATCGGCGTTGCAGTCCAGCTTTGGCATAACTGAAGTTAGCGCCTGTTAAATTAGCGTTAGTGAAGTTTGCCCCTCGGATGTCGGCATAGCTAAAGTTTGCACCCGCAAGGTCTTGTCTACCTTTGAAGTTGCGTCCTCGGAGATTTTGACCGGAGAAGTCTAAAGCCATGTTCAACTTTACAGAGGTGACCAAATATTAGTACACGCTCACCCCTGTAAATTCAGGAATGGTTAGATATATTTGTTAGTTGAGGTTAAAAGCCGCAACTTCGAGGATAAAAAGCGCAACTTCGAGGATAAAAGGTGCAACTTCGAGCCTCAGAAGGTCATCGTTGAGCCTCAGAAGGTCAACGTCGAGCCTCAGAAGGTCAACGTTGAGGTTAAAAGCCGCAACTTCGAGGATCAAACGTGCAACTTCGAGGCTCAGAAGGTCAACGTCGAGCTTCAGAAGGTCAACATTGAGGTTCTGAGGCTCATTGTTGAAGTACAGCCAATACGGTTTGGCTGGGTAATAGTAATTGAGAGTTCACTTCCGTCCTGCCAAGACTTGTTCGACACTCAAATCCAACTGTGGAAAAGTAAAAGAGATAATGCGTTCTTGTCCTCGGAATGCAACAGCATCATAGAACCCTTCTACTAGAGTGCATATTGTTACTATCTCTTGAATCGGGTCAACAATCCAATATTCGGGAATTTCCAGAACAGCATACTCAGAACGTTTGCTGCGATAGTCTGTAGTTTGTGTAGATTCGCTGACGACTTCTACCACTAATATGGGGGGAGTTTCGTTGAGTTCGATTACAGCCTCTCGATTAGAAAGTGCTTCCCACTGCTGTGTCGGTAATACTACTACATCTGGAATTCGTGAGGTGTCCCAGCGTCCTCCGCGTGGCGAACGCACTCCGACAGAAAACTTTTGCGCTGTCCAATTCTGGCCAATTTTGGCACTTTCATCATCAAAGCTTCGTTCTAAAAACTTGGAGATGCCACCGTGCTTGCCAGTGCCAAGGCTCATGGGAATTAATTCTCCATCTACCAATTCATATTGGGTATCCGTGCCATCGTTATACTTAAGATACTCTGCAAAAGTAAATTTTTTTGTGGTTGCAGTCATAGTGATACCTACTGTGGGCTGCCCCTATGCAATTCTCATCAATGGCTCAATACAGTTATTCTACTTGCATTACAGGAAATACTCATGGAACGCTCAAAATTAATTGCTATTCTTACAGGTGCGATTTCGGTGATTTTAGCGATCGCTTACCTCATCGTAGTCCAATTGCTAGACTACAGGGATATGAAACCCGCCCCCATCAGCCAATTTGACCAAGGGCCTGCAATTATTTCTGTTGTTTGGCAGATTGACAAAATTACCTAATTTTCAAAACAAAGGTTGGCTCAAAGCTAGGGGAAAAGCCAGAACCGACTCGACCCATGTAAATGTTCGTAATAAATTAGGCTTTTCAAACAACCTCTTAGGCAATACGGTTAGGTTAAGGTTTTTTGATGAAAATTATCAATTACAAAGACGCGATAAATTGCCGTCTCTACAATAATGCATTGGATTCAATTATTAATTCTTTAACGCGATCGCGCGGTAAGCCTAACTCTTGACTAAGAGCAGCTTCAAGTTGGCTTATATCTGTGATTGGAAATTCAAATACTATCCTCGTGAGAACTGAGTTGTTAGTTTTAACGTTCACCCGTGAAATTCCTTTTTCGGGGAGAACTTCGACTTTGATCGCTACTATCCTTTTCATAATCTGTCGTGCCGATTGGGTGTCTGCTAGCAGATATTTTTTGGTGAGGTTGGAGCGACTTAAAATTCGATCTCCGACAAAACCGCTCCCTAGCCAAAAAACTAACCCAATCAACGGCAAGGAAAACCAAAATACAAAGCCTAACGATCGCAACACTTGAAAAAGTTGGAGTTGCTGCATGGAAGGTATAAGGTTGAATGTTTACCGTTAGTTTTGTGTCATCCTTTTAGCTTAATCTTAAAATTAGCAAGCGAAAATTACGGCAACCTGAGCAAATAGGATGTTGATCTTACTAGTCGAAGATGACCCATCGCAGTTAGAGCCACTGCGGGCAGCATTATTGAAGGTGGGGCATACAGTAGATGCGCTCGCTGATGGGGAAACAGCACAATGGTTTGCCTTTCGCAAAGACTATGACTTGCTGATTCTAGATTGGATGTTGCCTAAAGTAAGTGGCGTAGAATTGTGTCAAGTATATCGACGAGCAGGTAAGCTGACTCCTGTATTGATGCTGACGGCGAAAGACACGGTTTTAGATAAAGTAATGGGTTTAGATGCTGGAGCCGATGATTACTTAGTAAAGCCTGTGGATGTCCTAGAGTTATTGGCACGAGTCCGGGCACTAGGAAGGCGATCGCCTATGTGGCAAGGAGATATACTTAGCTTGGGCGATTTGCAACTTCATTTATCCAGTTTGACGCTCGAACTTGGTTCGTTGACAACTCAACTTTCTAGCCGGGAGTTTCAATTGATGGAGTATTTAATGCGTCATCCCCGCCAAGTATTATCTCATAACCAGATTGAGCAAGCCCTTTGGAGCTACGGAGAGGAACCTGAAAGTAACGCAGTGACTACCTTAGTTCGCCGCTTGCGCCAGCGCCTACAAACCATTGGTGTCAAAGATTGGATAGAAACAGTGCATCGAATGGGCTATCGAATAAATCCGCCTTTCTAAGCCGTTAGGGGGCAGGGGGCAGAGGGGCAGGGGAGCAGGGGAGCAGGGAGCAGGGAGCAGGGCGAGAAGAATTAATAAGCAGTGCCCAATGACAAATGACCAATGACAAATGACTAATAACTAATGTTTGATCATAGCCGTCGTAATCTTGCTCACTGGTTTGCCCTGTCAATGGGTGGAATTTTGTTCGCCTTTGCAGGGGTGGGCTATTGTCTGAGTGTCGAAGAACAGTTGCGGGTTTTTGACGACGAACTCTTTTCACAAAGTAAAGCCTTTGCCGTCAAAACCCAATACTCGCTTTATCAAAGTCAATGGCAAAATCAGCGCGGCCAGACTCCTGTAGAAAGTGATGCATCCTTGAATGGCGGGCTAATGTATGCACGGTGGTATAACTCTAATAAACAACTTTTGCAGTTTATCGGTTCATCGGGTGGCAAACAGTTGACTGCAAAACCTGGCTTTCAAACAGTAGAAGCACCAATAGACTCAGAATCATTTAGTACAAGAACCTGGGTTCGCCAAGTTACACTTCCTGTTTTGGAAGGTAAGGTGCTGATTGGCTATTTCCAAACGGCAGTTCCAATGAACTCTTTACGCGTTGGACTAAATCAAGCCCGCTTGTTTTTAACTTTTGGGGTTCCCGTGACCTTTGGTGTAATAGGCATTACAGGTTGGTTTTTGGGCGGATTGGCAATGCGACCAAGCCTCCGTGCTTATCAGCAATTGCAGCAATTTACAGCCGATGCTTCTCATGAATTACGCGCACCCGTTGCTACGGTATTAAGCAATGCCCAAGTTGCTCTGATGCCCCCCGAAGACCCGGTGGAACAAAGATTGCGGTTGCAAAATATCGCCCAAACTGCTAAGTCAATGAGTACGCTGATTAACGATCTGCTTTTTTTGTCGCGTCATAATGGCTCCCTTGCAGAAACCGGATTAAAACCCGTTGACTTGTGTGAAATATTGCGATCGCTTGCTCAGGAGTTCGCAGCCCTTGCTCCTGCCCAAAATCTCAATTTCAATGCTCACCTTCCAGAGCATCCCATCATGTTAAAAGCTGATGCTAATTTGCTCAAACAAGCTGTGATTAATCTACTGACTAATGCCTTTAAGTACACATCAGCAGATGGAAAGGTAGAATTATATCTTTTTACTCAGTCTCACTCTGCGATAATTCAGGTCAAAGACAACGGCATTGGCATTCCGTCCACTGATTTGCCACATATATTTGATCGTTTTTATCGGGTAGATACTGTCCGATCTCGGCAAACAGGCGGCTTTGGACTTGGACTTGCGATCGCTCAACAAATTGTGCAACGATACGGAGGTCAAATTACTGTAAATAGTATTCTAGGTCAAGGCTCAACCTTTCAAATTAGCCTTCCCCTGAAACTTTGACAAAAATAATTCAAGCTTTCACTCCGGCAAATGTTCACCAGTTTCAAGATTCTGTTTCATTGCAGCACCTATGCCATGAACAGTTGGGTCTGTACTTTGTAGCAAGGCATGGGCAACATTATTCTGGTCAGAATGACTGCGATTTTGGCTAAGTTTGTATTTCCCTTCCAACCGCGTGATGGTCATCTCAAAACCAATAATGCCATTCATCATTCCCTCGCGAAAGTTATCGGATAAGCTATGCCATTGAGATTTATACTCAGAGCCATAGGTGTCAATCATGTCCTCAATCATCTTATCCATTAATTCCGGTGAATCACCAAGGGTAATAACTTGCGGTACACCGTAGGCGTGTACAGCAATGTAGTTCCACGTAGGTACACTCTCTTGCTTCTCATACAAAGAGGGCGAGATATAAGCATGGGGGCCAGTGAATACAGCAAGTGCCTCGCCTACCCCAAAGACCTGCCATTGAGGATTTGGTTTGGCAACATGACCCGATAGCTTCACCACATTATTTTGCACTGTGACAACCAGCGGAATATGTGAGGCAACAGGTACATCATTTAGAATAGACACCAATGTGGCAAAACTATTCGCACGCATGAAGGCAACAAGTTTCTCAATGTCATCTTCTCGAAAAGCATTTGGGATGTACATGATGCTTTAACCTCACTCTCATTCCTCTGGACATGATAAGCTGTTACGCATTTAAGTTGCACATCAACTGGTGAGGTTGGTTGTCCTTTGTCATTTGTCTTTGCTAAACACAAATGTCTAATGACTAATGACGGCCTACACAGAAAATAGTGCAATATGTAGGCGCGTTAGCTTAACGAGAGTTGTCGCAGTTTTTTGAGGTGTAAATATAACTTTGGATCATTCAATCACACAAAGAGATAATAATTGTCTCCTGGTGTGATTGAGCAGGCGATCGCATCTGTTGATAAAATTCAATCACCGTTTGACAATTTGTCTTAACCCAAGCCCATTGTGGTACTAGTTATTTCTTGACGCTTTCTAACACTTCCATCACTTCTGCCTCCGGTTTTACCCTAGCTTCTGCTTCCAGAAATTCAGTTACTTGCGCCTCAATTTCATCTCGGACAATTTGGCGATATTCCAAGAAATGCTCAATTTGGGCACAAACAGCTAAGTAGCTACTCACCCCACCCGGATTATGCTGATACATGCTCCACAAGTTGCGCCAGAATTGCCAGCGTGTCTGACGACGTACACCTTGACGCCAACAAATGATCAGAAACGCTCGGAGTACTTTCCAGTTCAATGGTTTCTTGGCAGCTTTGCCCTTTTTCGGATAGGTTGCTTCGCCCAAAAGCCGGAAGTGTTTGTATGTACGCTCCAAAAACCGCTCTGGCTCATACAAATCACAGAATGCTTGCACATATTCACGAGCAATGTCTTCTAACGGTCGAGTTGGCACAAAGTTCATCAACGTGGTTTGGTTGATGTTGGCAGATTTATTACGGAGTCGTCCTTCCTTTTCTAATCTATGCCAGAGGGCCGTATCTGGAAGCGCTTGCAACATACTAAATAAGGCTGTGGGAATTGCTGTTTGCTCGACAAACTTGACAATTCGTGCGCCGGCTCCGACTTTCTCGCCATCAAACCCAATGATAAACCCTGCCATAACTCGCAGCCCGGAGCGGGTAATTCTATTCACCGCCTCACTGAGTGAGTCTCGCGTATTCTGGTATTTCTGCGTGAAAGTGAGACTTTCTTCGTCGGGGGTTTCAATTCCCAGAAAAACGGCTCCAAAATTACACGCTACCATCAAATCCATCAGTTCTTGATCTTGGGCTAAATCAACTGAAGCCTCTGTGGCAAAGGAAAAGGGATAGTTATGTTCTACCATCCAAGGCAGAAGAGACTTCAAGAATAATTTGACATTCCGCTTATTGCCGATGAAGTTGTCATCCACCATAAAAATACTGCGCCGCCAACCCAGTTTGTAGAGATACTCAAGTTCTGCTAAGAGTTGCTCTGGGTTTTTGGTGCGGGGTTTGCGACCGTATAGCACAATAATGTCGCAAAATTCACATTGAAAGGGGCATCCACGGGAAAATTGCACCGACATCTCTGCATAAGCTTCAAACTCTAGCAAGTCAAAGCGAGGTGTTGGAGTGTTAGTGACATCTGGTTTTTCACCACCAGAGCGAAAGATGCCTGTGCGATCGCCGCGTGCGATCGCTGCTACAAATAAGGGTAGAGTGATTTCACCCTCGTCTAATATCAAATAATCTGCCCCAGCAGATGTCATTTCATCTGGTAGCGCTGTCGGAAAAGGCCCACCTACAGCAACCCGCTTACCTCTCCGTTTTGCTTCCAATATCTGAGAGAGCAAATCCTCTTTTTGCACAATCATCGCCGACATAATAACCAAATCGGCCCAAGCCCATTCGGCTTCTGTACAGACGCGAACATTTCGATCTACTAGCTTAAAATTCCATTCTTGCGGTAAAATCGCCGCTACAGTTACCAAGCCTAAAGGCGGTAGCATTGCTTTACGGTCTAACAAAGCCAGTGTTTTTTCAAAAGACCAAAAACTTTTTGGAAAGCGGGGGTATAAAAGTAAAACGTTCATATTTGATGCTTATAAACCTTGATTTTCGTTGCTAGTTGAGTTCATGTCAAACTAAACCAGTCGTGATAACACATTAGAGGAGCTTCTATATCCACTAGCTGTAACTTATACTATGACTGATTTAGATAAAGCAATATCTTGTTAGGGCGATTATTACTGTTTTTAGAGTAGGGAGTAGCTGAAAATTGCTCAATCAGTGTTAGGAGTGCGATGTCTACGACGAGCAACTCTTGGATAGGCTACACCAACACCTACGCAATTTCCGAAAATCCTCAAACATAGATAATTAAAGGATTTACCTAGAAAGACTAGAACTTGTGGGACGCTCATAAACCAATACAGTTCAGAATGAGCGACAAAACCCAGATGTAGAGACGCGATTTCTCGCGTCTTGAAAGACCAATTATTTACACCAATAACCCCTAACCCAAGCGTATTGGGTTATAAACAACTAGCAGTTCAATATCTGTTCTTTTTATGACTTGGCAAATTGGCAATTCTCAGAAAATTAACTGTGTTATTTTCAATACTATATAAGGTGTATTTGCACTTTCAAGCTATTTAGACGGGCTGCAACCCGTCTTTTTTATCCCTGAATCATTTTAACGTGAAGTTCGATGAACCTCTCTCTCCCACCCTGCCCTCTCCGAAACGGAAAGGGAGGAGCAACGAACAATTCAGCTTTTTGCTCCCCTCTCCGTGTCGGAGAGGGGTTGGGGGAGAGGTCAAATAAGACTTGTCGAACTCACGTTAATTTTAAAATCTCGTTAAATCTTGTTTTCGGGTAGAACTGAAAATGCTCTTTCAGGAGGCAGCAGCCCACTAATCGCTATTCCCAGCCTCCGCCTGGGAACGAGGTAAGACATTGCCATGAATTAGCTGCCAGTGGAAGCGCTTGCGCTTTCTTTTACAACTTCAGCTTTTTTGTCATCAATAGGAAGTTGCACAACATAGACTGAACAAGGAGCATGGTGAAGAACGTAATTACTGACACTACCGAGTAATAGTTCCGCTAGACCAGAGTGACCTCGACGCCCAATCACAATGAGGTCGGCGCCCCAATTCCCAGCTAAGTCACAAATAACTCGACTCGGACTGCCAGGGATTTGCCTAAATTCAGTGTTCACTGCGGCTGTATTTGCTTGAGCGCAGAACGATTGCAACATCTCCACACCTTGATTTTTCCATTTTTCCCACTCCTGTATGTGAGACTCTGAGACTTGGTTCCACATTCCTGGATAGTAGTCAAAAGTAGACACGGGTATATAAGGACTACCTTCTTCTTCAGTAGATAAAACGTGTAGCAGCAATAAACTAGCTCCAGTCATCTTAGCTAAAGCAACGCCTTGCTCAAAAATATGTTTGCCCATCTCAGAGCAATCTAATGCAAGCAGAATTTTTTTAAACATATATACCTCTAATACTTCGGCTAGGTGAGTTTTTTCAGATCCTCATCTTATAGTCAGGTATAGAGAAATAATTTGAGAAACTTGTGAGGAATGCAAAAGAGCATACAACACTTTATATTACATTTTGAAGTACAAAAAGTCGGTTAAAGCATGGAGTTAGATGATTACCGACACTACCATTAACCATATATGAACTAAGTAGGTCGGTGTGAATATTTATTGTTGGGATGAGGCAG
This sequence comes from Nostoc sp. EspVER01, assembly GCF_034530635.1. Lineage (NCBI taxonomy): Bacteria > Bacillati > Cyanobacteriota > Cyanophyceae > Nostocales > Nostocaceae > Nostoc > Nostoc sp. EspVER01. The sequence continues at coordinate 206,908 of NZ_JAVRCS010000009.1, read as the reverse complement.
GAGGCAGAAGGCAGGAGGCAGGAGGGAAGAGGGTTTAAGTCTATTTAATTTTTCTTAACATAGTTTGGTTTTTCCACATCGTTCTACTTAGTAACAGAGCCATTCTCGATGGCTCTGTTAGAGCAGGATTGTTTAGAATGAAATTGAGCGGGGAGTAATTCTAGAAACCACTATTAGACTAATTTCAGGTTTTATTCCGCCGAAAAAACCCGTATTTTACAAATTATCCATAGCAGTGTTTATCTTTTGTCTCTAGAAGTTTTTATTCAATTATCTCTTCGTTAGTTCAATCCTTTCTCAATCAAAAGTAACTTTTAACTGATTACTCCTGAAAGCGGGTGCAGTATTGTTAAATGAAAACTATGTCTGGTTTCAGTTTTCAGATACCGTTCTTGCAAAGGTTGCCATTGCTGCCACGACTGGTAACGATTTTCTGTTAACAAATTAGCAAGGGTGGGCAACTCAGTCTGAATTTCTGACTTGTATACATCTGCTAGCCAGTCAGTTAAAACGGCACTATCTTGCATCGTACCCAAAATTTCTTGGATACTTTTCACATCTGTAATATAAGCTGCGTAAGACTCGCCATATAAGTCAGTAAATAACTCCATCTGGTAGCGTATACGTTTAGCTTCTTTTCGCAAACTATGAAGACTTTCACCTTCTGTTGTCAGTTGTTTTTCTATCTTTTTTGCTTTCCAGTTTTTCTGGATTTTCACTTCTGATTCTACAACTTCAGTCCCAACTAGCCAACCCGGATGCAGAAAGAAATTACTCACTTCTGGTAAAAGTAAGTCTGGTAGCACTTGCCCAATAGCAATAGATGCCAAAGGTTGATAGTTGGGTTTCTCTAACCACTTATCCAATGCATCTTTTAAAGACTTGTAAGATTCATCATTTAATGTTTTCTGCACACTCGATTCTACATCTTCACGTTGTTTCGCCAAAGCTGTAAAAGCTGTTTGCAGAGATTCTTGCTCTTTGCGGGGTAAGTTTGGTTTATAAGTGTTTTCCAAACTTTCTTTAAGTACGTCTAAATCTCGCAGATTACCAAGACGACGGGCTATTTTACCGATATTTTTATCGCTGATTGGTTTCGACACATCCACCGCTATCCCAAACCGAGTTACCGCTGTCCGTAGGCGGCGCATTCCCACTCGCATTTGGTGCAGCGCTTCTGGATCTTCATCTTTCTTTACTGATTTTTCCCACTTCAAGGTTTTCTTAAAGTGTTTTTCAATCGCTTGGTAGGCGTAGTCACCGAGAGTTTTTACTGTAGGTTGTGTGGCTAATTTCATAATTGGTCTGAATGATTACCTCATGAGGTTCTTGCATAATAACAACATTATTTAAAAATTTACATCTACTTTTCATATTTTTTATGTTATGAGTATTGGCAGATATGCTTATGACGATTGATAGTTGCATACTCTTCTATAAATATGCAATATCTATACAAAGGTTGAAATCGCAGTTCACCCCGTCAACTTGATATCAGCTATATTTATGCCATGAAATCACATACTATAATAGCATGGCTAACATTTTTGCAACTCTCAATATAATTTAAAATGCCAAAGTTAAATTTGCTAAATCAAGTTTTATTGACTTTCGTAGATTCTTTTAAAGAACATAGAGAAGACTTATCAGCAGTGCTGCTAACACATCAGAAGTATTTATGGTTAGGGTCAGATGAAATCTCTACTATTGAGCGTTTATCTTTGGTTGATACTGATAATTTTACAGATCATCAACAATTTCGAGTAGCAGAATTTCTCAGTTTACCTGCACCAGAAGACAAAGAAATAGATATAGAAGGACTGGCTTACGCTGATAATTACTTATGGTTTGTTGGTTCTCACAGCTACAAACGCAAAAAAATCAAACCTGAAAATACAGATGCCAAAAACTTGAAAAGGCTCGGAAAAATTGAATCAGAACCTAACCGTTACGTTTTAGGACGAATTCCTCTAATAGACGGTAAGCTATTCTCATCTTGTCCACATCCCCAAAAGCCAGATGTGCAATTGAATGCCGCTAAATTAGAGGTGACAAATCAGGGTAACGTGCTGATGACAGCTTTAGCAAATGACGATCATTTAGGCTTGTTTATTCAGGCAGCAATTCCCGGAAAGGATAATGGCTTTGATATTGAAGGAATAGGTATTTATCAAAACCGCGTCTTTCTCGGTTTGCGCGGGCCTGTATTGCGGGGTTGGGCTATGGTGCTGGAAATAGAGTTAGAAGATTCTACTCCTGGACTAATGAAACTAAAGCAAATTGGAGAATTGCAGGAGTTATATAAAAAGCATTTTATCTGGTTGAATGGTTTGGGAATTCGGGATTTGTATGTAGATGATAAAGACTTGTTGATTTTAGCTGGGCCAACGATGGATTTAGATGGCCCTGTGCAAGTTTATCGCTGGGTAAATGGTGTGAATTTGCGAGAAAATGTCTTCAGCAATCCCGATTTTGTGCAAGATATTCCTTATGGGAATCGGGAAGATCATGCTGAGGGAATGACGCTGTTTCAGGATGTAGCTGGTATACCTTCGCTATTGGTAGTTTATGACTCTCCAGCAAAAAGTAGGCTGGTGGCTGATGGTGGTGTAATGGCGGATGTGTTTAAGTTGGGCTAACTTCAATCTTGGATTTGGGATTTTAGATTGTTAAATGTTAGTAGAAATTGCCTGTACGGGACAGCTGGGGATACACTGTTCGCAGACGATACAGCGCGATCGCGTGAATGTCAACTTGTACGTCTCTGGCTGGAGGGTGAGGGCTTCGGTAGGACAAACCCCAGTACACAAGCCACAGTGGACACATACATCCTCGTCGATCGCAATTTCGCCTAATGTCGAAGAAACATTAACATTACGCGATCGCATCCACTCGATCGCCGCATCTAATTGATCGATGTCTCCCGATAATTCCACTACCAGTTTGCCAATTTGATTTGGGGCAACTTGGGCGCGGATAATATTGGCGGCGACGTTGAAATCTTTGGCCAGTACGTAAGTGACTGGCATTTGCACGGCGCGTTTCGGGAAGGTGAGTGTTACTCGTTTTTTCACAGATTTAGCAGAGGGTTTTTTTCTGTTGTAGCGTATTGAGAGTTTTATCAGTCCTTTTTTACGGTGAGTTGCACGAACGACCAAGGCAAGAGAAAGACACTGCTCCGACCTCATCAACATACATAGCACCATTTCCAAAAATCTTTACAACATATAATCGGCTGTAGGGGCGTACAGCTAGCTGTACCATTGGTGTCAACTTCAGGTTAAAGCCAGTCTAGAAAAAGCTTTTAGCAAATTATCTCGTTAAGAGTCTCCGACTTGGAATGCCCCTAATTGAGGCTCCACCTCCCGAACTCGCGGCAGAGCCGCTTTTGAGTAGCATTTCCAGCCAAAGGCTGAAAACGAGATTTTAAAAGGGTTTTCGAGTTGCCCTCATCCCCTAACCCCTTCTACCATATTGGGAGAAGGGGAACTGGAGCGGCTTCTTGAAAAAGTTCGGGATCTGAGCCTCTCTGTACTAGAAAAACTTGTAAGTAAGGTAGTATAAAGGTAATGTCTGGAAAATGCTTCTTTTCTCCATACCATCTCCTCCTTAGCAGATAGCTAAAAAATCCAATTAAAATTAATCAATATTGATATTTGTTAATGATTTTAAACTGCAAATATAAACCTTTTGGAAGATGTTTTAAAATTAAGTATTGATATTATATTAAACTTGCCATTTAAGCTTATTAATTGTTATCTGTGATATCCATTTTAACTTGGAAACCTTTTAACATGAAAATTTTAGTTGTCGAAGATGACGAGTTAAGTGCATATTCACTCACCACCATTTTGACTAACCAAAACTATGCGGTTGAAGTTGCCACTGATGGAGATGCTGCTTGGAATTTTATTCAAACTTACGATTATGATTTAATTCTCCTAGATGTAGTCTTGCCCAAGCTGGATGGCATTAGTCTTTGTCGTCAAATCCGGTCTAGTGATTTGCAAATGCCAATATTGTTATTGACAGGGTGCGATAGTAGTCATGAAAAAGCGATCGGATTAGATGCAGGCGCAGATGACTACGTAGTTAAACCCTTTGATGCAGAAGAGTTAATTGCTCGTGTTCGGGCACTGTTGCGTCGTAAAGGCGTAACCTCGCAACCTGTGCTGGAGTATGGTGGGTTGCGACTAGATCCTAGTAGCTGTGAAGCGATGTATGCTGGAAATCTGCTGCCACTGACTCCCAAAGAGTATGCTCTGTTAGAACTGTTCTTGCGAAATACTCGCCGAGTGTTTAGCTGCGGCATGATTTTAGAACATCTTTGGTGTTATGAAGACACTCCACAAGAAGAAGCTGTTCGCACCCATATCAAAGGGTTACGACACAAACTCAAAGCTTTAGGAGCGCCCAATGATTTGGTTGAAACAGTTTACGGTATTGGCTATCGGCTGAAACCACTGGCAGAGGAGGAGAAGGGCAGGGGGGCAGAGGAGAAGAGGGGCAGGGGGGCAGAGGAGAAGAGGGGCAGGGGGGCAGAGGAGCAGGGGGGCAGGGCGGAAGGGGAGTGTGAAAAATCTTTGGTTCCCAATCTCAAATCACAACAGCAAACATTAATCGCAGTTGCGGAAATTTGGCAACGATTTCAAGGGCGGGTAGACGAGCAGGTGAGGCTTCTGGAGGAAGCGATCGCAACTTTAAACCAAAATAGTTTAAATATCGATTTGCGATCGCTTGCAGCCAAAGAGGCGCATACCTTGGCGGGATCTTTAGGTACTTTTGGCTTGCCTCTTGGCTCAAAATTGGCACGCAATATCGAATTGTTACTGAGTTCTGGTCAAATACTGAGTCAATCTGAGATTACCAACCTCAAAAGTTGGGTAAAGTTATTGCGTCGGGAAATTGACGGAAACGAAGCAGCAGCAATATCTTCATCACCAACCCCACAGGTTTTAGAAACAGTCACACAACCGCTGCAAAATGATCTCCATACAGAAATTAAAATATTGGTTGTGGATGACGATCCGCAAATTCAAGCATTTTTACAAACCTTACTTAGTCCTTGGGGACTAAAAGCGATCGCTCTAGAAGATCCGCGTCATTTCTGGGAAATCTTGGAAATAGTTACGCCAGATATGCTGATTCTGGATGTGGAATTACCTTATACAAGTGGTATAAAACTTTGCCAATTAGTACGCAACGATTCGCGCTGGTGTGAGTTACCCATTCTATTCCTCACTGTGCATAGCGATGCCGAGATGGTAAATCAAGTGTTTAGTGTTGGTGCTGATGACTTTGTAAGTAAGCCCATTGTTGGGCCAGAACTAGTAACCCGGATTGTCAATCGCTTAGAACGGATGAAATTGCGGCAGCGTGTCGTGCAGGGAGGTAGGGAGGCAGGGGGGCAGGGGGGCAGAGGGGCAGAGGGGCAGGGGGGCAGAGGGGCAGGGGAAGCAGGGGGAGATAGGGAAGTAAATTCTTCTTTGCCTTCCTCATCTCTCAATTTACAAGCCATCAACGAACTGGAATTGAGAGTAGCAGAGCGCACTGCTGAGTTAATTCGGGTGAATCAACAGTTGCAGTCACAACTTGATGAACGTCAACGAACACAGGGAGAATTACGGTTCTCTCAAGCCCGATTTGCACGGATTTTAGATATTGCTGATGATGCAATTATTTCCATTAACGGGTTCCAAAGCATCACTTTGTTTAATCAAGGAGCAGAAAAGATTTTCGGCTACTCTGCCCAGGAAGTGATTGGACAAGGCCTTGATTTACTCTTACCGCAGCGCTTTTTTCAAGCACACCGTCAACATGTGGTTGACTTTGGCCAATCTCCCAATGTTGCCCGTCGGATGGGAGAACGGCGTGAAATCTATGGACGCCGCAAGGATGGGACTGAATTTCCAGCGGAGGCTTCCATCTCCAAAATAGAGATGGCTGAGGAAATATTTTATACGGTTATTTTACGAGATATCACAGAGCGCAAACTAATTGAACGCATGAAAGATGAATTTGTCTCTGTTGTTAGTCATGAACTCCGCACACCTTTAACTTCGATTCACGGCTCTCTAGGAATGCTAGCCAGTGGTTTGCTACCAACAGACTCAGAGCAGGGAAAACGCCTACTGCAAATTGCGACTGATAGCAGCGAACGCCTAGTACGTTTAATCAACGACATTCTAGACATTGAGCGGATTGAGTCGGGTAAGGCAAAGATGGAACCAGAAATCTGCAATATCGTTGACTTAATTACTCAAGCAGTAAATGTCATGCAGCCTTTAGCTGACAAAGCAGGAGTGAAAGTATCTGTTTCTGCCCAATCTGGCCAAGTATTGGCAGATTGCGATCGCATTGTCCAAACATTGACCAATCTATTGAGTAACGCCATTAAATTCTCGTCTGTTGGATCTACGGTTTGCTTGGAGGCGCAACAACAAGGAAATGAGGTTTTGTTGACAGTCAAAGATACCGGACGCGGTATCCCAACAGAGAAACTTGAGAGTATCTTTGAGCGCTTTCAACAAGTTGACTCTTCAGATTCGCGCAACCATGATGGGACTGGTTTGGGTTTGGCAATTTGCAAGAGCATTATGCAACAACACGGCGGACGCATCTGGGCTGAAAGTACATTGGGTAAAGGTAGCACTTTTTACATCGCTCTGCCATTATTTAGGACTTTCCAAAATACTGATTTAGAAGACTCTTCCAACATCTCTATGATTCATAGTAGTTACGAGCAAACTACAAATAGCCAACAAAGTCCAGATGCAGAATTTTCGAGCAACGGGCGTGTGACTACCAAGGAATTTGAACAACGGGTGATGAAGTTATTTCAGGGAATTTCTCGGAACCAACAAGAGGATAGCAGTGATGACAACAAAGCAAATTCTAGTGGTTGATAACGAGCAGTATATTCAAGAAGTTGCCAAGATTTGCTTGGAAACAGTCGCAGGCTGGAAAGTAGTGACTGCAAGTTCCGGTCAAGAGGGCATAATTAAAGCTGAGACTTACCAACCAGATGCAATTTTACTAGATGTGATGATGCCAGAGATGGATGGCATCACAACCTTTGAAAAGTTACAAGCCAATCCATTAACCAAAGCGATTCCAGTAATTTTGTTAACTGCTAAAATCCAGGCTTCCGATCGCCGTCGCTATACCCAGATGGGAATGATTAGTGCGATCGCTAAACCATTCAATCCTCTAGAATTAGCTACTGAAGTAGCAGTAGCCTTGGGCTGGAGTTTAGCAAAGTAGAACAAAATCCATAGCAAATTAATTTATAAAAAGTAGACGTAGAGAAAAGTGATTTAAAAGTTTTTTTAGGTATTAAAGAACACAATGGGTAAGAATCAATTCAATTGTTGTTGAAATATAGAATATAAACAAACGATTTAAATAAATTGTAACTTGGTTCCAAAATTTAGCTATTTACTACAAATTAAATTGATCAATAACCTTTTTTATAAATAGTCATAATTTATATTTATATCTATGCAATAAAATTAGTTTAATTTTTGTTAATAAAAATTAATATATATTATCTGAACTACTCGATGCTGTAAAATAAGCAGTGGATTTTGTCGATTAACAAATTAAATCTTAATTTGGTTATTTTTGGTAATTAAGACCAAAAAAATTGGACATAATCAGCATTTTCATTTCACCAAATTAATATTACGGATGGGTCTAATTGACGAACCACTCATTTTGGTATTATGGCTTTTTCTTCTTCGGTATCACTCTTGCCCGATACTTTCTGATTGCTGGGGGAGCATACTTGCTCTTTTATTTAGTTCTAGGGAAGTCTCTTGCCAACAAAAGTTTGCGTTTGAAACCGTTGATGAGTTGTTCCATTAAAAAGGATATTGAATTATCAGTAATCTCCACAGTAGTTTTTGCTATTTCTGGAGCGTTTATGATCTCAGAGTATAATTTGGGAGCAACACTGTTATACGCTGACATCTGGAAATACGGACTGTGGTATTTAATAGTTAGCTTTATTGCAGTGCTAATTCTTCAGGATACTTACTTTTATTTTATCCATCGGATCTTTCACCACCCTCGAATTTTTAGATGGATGCATTATGGACACCATCGTTCAGGAGAGCCAACGCCCTGGAGTTCTTCTGCCTTCGACTTACCAGAAGCGATCGTACAAGCACTTTTCTTTGTAGGTGTAAGCTTTATAGTTCCGCTGCATTTCGTCACCTTAGTTGCCGCACTTATAACTATGACAGTATGGGCAGTGTTTACCCATCTCGGATTTGAACTATTTCCCTCCTCATCTAAAAGTTACTGGATTGGAAGGTGGCTTATTGGTTCTATGCATCATTCAATACATCATCGCAAGTATAAAGTACACTACGGTTTGTATTTTACATTCTGGGACAAACTGCTTGGTACTGAAGATCCTAATTATGAAAACGAAACCCACACAAGAGAGTTTTAACTATAGCAGTCCTAAATAATTTGTGAAATATTTTTCTGTTGGCTGTCAGTATTCATTTGTTCTTTGTCATTTGTGATTACAAAGGACAAATGACTACTGACTATTTAATTTTTGTCGAATTCTCAAGCTTGTTTGGATTCACCCAACGATTGACAAATTCGTTGTTATGTTTGTAAACCTTGATTTGCACTTGCTTGGAACTTAACTTAACTATTTCGGCGGGAATTCTTTGGACATCGGTAGAATCAGTGCGGGGCTTGTAAAGCCAAATGACTTTTTGCCCAACTTGAAAGTTGTTAGGATTGCTAGTTAAAGAAAGCGTACTTTCTGCCCAAGAGGGGAAAGCAACTGCTAAGTTTATCAAAAGTACTAAGACCACTAGAGTGATTTGAAAAAGTTTCATGATCATTGCACTTGTCTTAGGTCTGATGGGGCAATCAATCTGCTGCTCTAACATTTAGTTATTGTCCTTCTTTGAGTTCTCAAAGTTGAAAGATCGGTATACTAAAACTTCTTTGGGCAATTTAGTAAAAGTTAAAATATCTACTGATTTCAGGATAAAACGACTTGGAGAATAAAATCAAATAGTCTTATTTGTTAAAACTATAACTTAGATTTATATATAAAAGATTGTGTTGCAAAAATACGTTTGAGAACAAATGGAATAGCTGAAGTAACCAGTTTATTTTACGAAAGCGTAGTTTACCGCAGTAGGCATCGCTGTTTGTCCTTAAGCCAAAAGAAACATTTTGACTGAGACATTCAAGCGATTGCCTTGTGTAAAATTTAAGCAGCCCAAAAAATCGGGGCAGGTGACAAACCCGCCCCAACATCTGATATACTACGCCCAACGGCTATTGCTACAGGCTTTAAACTAGCAACTAAATGCACCATATCTTCTAAAGAAAGTGCTTGACGGGCATCAGAAACAGACTTTTCTGGTTCTGGGTGACATTCAATAATTAATCCATCTGCACCGCAAGCGATCGCAGCCCTAGCCACAGGTGCTACCAACTCCCGTTTCCCGACGGCATGGGAAGGATCTACAATTACAGGCAAGTGAGTTATTTGCTTGAGTGCTGCCACTGCCCCTAAATCTAGGACGTTACGGGTGTAATCATCAAAACTGCGAATACCTCTTTCGCACAACACCACATCAGGATTCCCGTGGCTGAGGATATATTCAGCAGCCATGACAAATTCTTCAATAGTCGCTGCTAAACCACGTTTAAGCAGTATTGGTTTACCAGCTTGTCCCAAAGCTTTGAGCAAATCAAAGTTTTGCATATTGCGGCTACCCACTTGCAGCATATCAGCGTGGGCAGCGACTACTTCAATTTGAGAAATTGACATTACCTCCGTGACAACTGGCATATTGTAATGCGATCGCACCCTAGCTAAAATCTCTAATCCTGACTCTCCCATACCTTGGAAAGCGTAGGGAGATGTGCGGGGTTTGTAGACACCGCCACGCAACCCATGTACTGATGCAGTAGATAGCCTTTGGGCGACTATCTCCATTTGTTCTAAGCTTTCAACAGTGCAGGGCCCGCCGATAATTACCAGTTCTTTACCGCCGAAAGCGACTTCTTTCGAGATTTTAACGATTGTCTGGTGGTTGAGATGGGCTTGTGCAGCAAGTTTGGCATTAATCATGGTTATATTCTCCTGAAAAATTAATTATTGGGAACGAGGAGGTAGGGGATAGGGGGAGGTTATTTGATTTTGAATTTTGAATTGATTTCTCCCTTGTGCCTCTATTCCGCTTCTCAAAATAACAACAAAAAAGCCCGAAACCAAGAGTTCCGGGCGCGTTCTGATTCATTGGCATAACGCTATTTACCCGGAATTTATTCTGGGCCAAAAGTAAAAGCCATAAAACCAGCTAATGAAATAAGTCATGACAATGAAATTCTCCTTAAAAAAACAAAAACCGCAGAGTTTGCTCTGCGGTTCACCGGGCGGTTTCCATTAGGAAACTTAATTCACCCCCGGTGAACCACCCTAAACCAAAAATAAAAGTAGGAATTTGTGTTAAGCATTTGCGGACTTTTTGCTGGAAAACTTAAGAAATATACCTATGTGAAGTCAAATTAGCATGAAAAGTAGGCTTTGTCAAGACCTGCACAAACTATAAAAAAGCGATAGACTCAGTACAACTCTGGGGATTAAGACTAATCACGCCCTGTCCTGATTATACTAGTTGCTTATTTGCGTAGACGAAAAAAGCGGTGAGGGGGTCGCAGTCTTGGCGGTTCCCGTCGATTGCGAACCCCCGAACCCGAAGGGCTTGTCGTTAGACATCACAATCGTTATACAACCTCAGAAGAAAAAGCCAGGATTGAGAAGTTAAAATATATAATTCTCCTGACTTCATCTTACGAAAGCTTATTGCAGGGAATTAACAACTGCCATACATTATTACCCAAGTTCTCATTGACCAGATCAATTTTTTAGGATCATCTGTCTCATTATGCCCAGTTCCAAAATCTTAACCCAATCTTTCGACTATTATGGAGCTTACCCCTGCCCAGTTTGTCGAATAGGTAAGATTTCTCACATGCCATTGATGGAAGCTATGGCTTGTGACTTTTGCCAAGAGATTTTTACAGTCAACTTAGAGCAACAGCAAATCAAGATGCCTTCTAGGCAACCACCTTTAACTTGGCGTTGGAATGGGTTTAGTTGGACAGAAGGCCAGTTGGAAGGTGTGGAATTAGGTTGGGGTTATGGATTAGCAGCAGCAGTTTTTATAATTCTTCCCACTACTCTAATTGGCATAGTAGCTTACTATTTTCCTGCTAATCTGAAGGAACCCATTACCTGGATGCCATATATTTGGACGATATTAACCTTCTTATCACATTTATCAATTATTGTTTGGATTTATATTGAAGTCTATCAGATTCCAGTTGCAGCATATTTTCGAGCGATCGCTCGATGGAGAAATGGAGAGATGGGGAGATGAGGGATTGGGGGGAGACAGGGGACAAGGGGGAATTATTGAACGTCTCTACCTTGTCTCTTGTCCATTCCCAATGCCCAAAGCCCCATAATCCATAACAAATGATGCAGCGGATAAATGACTCCATCACTCATAATTAAGTTGATTGTCCACCAAAATATCGTATGAGCGATCTGGAGCGGTACTATAGAGTTTTGGAATTAGAGCCTGGAGCAACACTTGAAGAAGTGAACCAGGCTTACAAAGATTTAGTCTTTGTTTGGCATCCCGATCGCATTCCCAAAGACAATCTCCGTTTACAGCAGAAAGCGCAAGACAAGCTGAAAGCTATAAATGAAGCTCGTGAAAAGTTGCGCTCTTTAAAAACCAAACATCAAACCACACATCACTCACCGCCACCTCAACAGGAAAAACCATCTCAAACAATCCAGAAACCACCAAAGCAAAACTCAGACTTGAGTGGCAAAGACTACAGTCGGGCAAATTTGAGCAATAAAGACTTATCTGGCAGAAATCTAAGTTATGCCAATTTGAGCGGCGCTAATCTCAGCGATACTTTTATGCACAAAGTCAACCTTAGAGGCGCAAATTTATCTGAAGCAAATTTATTTCGGGCAAATCTACTTTTAGCCGATCTCAGGGAAGCGAATTTACGCGCTGCTAATTTGATTGGAGCGGATCTCAGTGGTGCCGACTTGCGAGGAGCCGACTTGACGGGAGCGCGGATTCGTTCTGGTGAGCGTCTTTTGGTTAAATTAGTTGGGACTAACTTAGCAGGGGCAATTATGCCTGATGGCTCAATTTATCAATAACTGAGGTTGCGCCATAACACCAAAACCCTCATATAGAGACGCGATTTATCGCGTCTTAAAAAACCAATTATCCACTTTTGACTTTTGACTTTTGACCCTTCGACTGCGCTCAGGGTTAACTATTTGACTTCCGCCTTGCGGTACTAGCTTTATCCGTCCCTACAACCTGCGTGTAAAATTGAATATATACATCAAGGCTTTTAGGCATTGTGAACTTTTTTATCGGTTGTGCTGTTTGGGCATATAAAGGTTGGGTAGGCGAACTCTATCCCCAAGGTACTCGTACTGCCGATTTTCTTCATCTCTACAGTCGTCGCTTCACCACTGTAGAAGGTAACACCACCTTTTATGCCGTGCCTAACCAGGAAACTGTAACCCGTTGGGCTGCCGAGACACCAGCAGGTTTTGAATTTTGTCTAAAATTACCGCGAGATATTACCCATCAAGGGTTGCTAAAACCTTATATACCAGCTGCTTTAAAATTTCTGGAGGGGATGCGCCCTTTAGGTAAGCATCTTGGCCCAATTTTTGCCCAGTTACCACCCAGTTATGCACCTGCATTACTTGATGATTTGGCCAGCTTTCTGGAAGCTTGGCCGCATACAGAAGTATCTCTAGCAGTGGAAGTTCGGCATCCCGACTGGTTCAAGGAACCCCATTCTAGTAACTTGACGGCACTTTTAGAAAAGTTAGGTGTCGGACGGGTACTGTTAGACTCGCGCCCCATTTACACTGGAGATGATGACCCCCAGTTGCAATCGGAACGACGCAAACCGAAATTACCGTTGCAATTGAGTGTAACAGCACCTTTTACTCTGATTCGGTTTATTTCTCATCCGAATTTATCAGTGAATCAGCCATTTATGGAAGAGTGGGTAAGGCAGATTCAGCAATGGTTACAGATGGGAGTGCGAATTTATTTCTTTGTCCATTGTCCAATAGAAGTGCGATCGCCCAGCACAGCCCGTCACTTCCAACAGCTATTGGAACAGAGTGAAACACCAATTCCACCCTTACCTTGGAATAACCTTGAGCATCCCCCCAATCAACTCAGTTTATGGTGATCGTATTTAGTAGATAATTGGGGTTGTAATACTTTTCTGTTAAAGAAAATTTTTTTAGAGTAGTTCCATCAAAGGAGGTTGAGATGAGTCGTCTTCTTTATGAAAAATCAGTCTCATATAAAGGATATCTCATCATTCCATTTATTTTTGGCAAGGCGGATAATTACGAAATTTATTCGTATAAAATGCTATCTGAAATTGGGCACAGAAGCAAATTTCACAAAGCAGAAAATCCAGCAGAAATCTATGGAAGTGACGCTAGTAACATCATTGATATTGCTAAAGAGCATATCGATCAAAATTCCGAGTTTGTTCATCGCGGGGATAGTTTTAAATCTCGCTATGTTTATCGGAACAATTTGATTATCATCTTTCAAGAAAGAGATAAATATTTTTATGACCATTACCCACCAGAGTTATTGAATAATATTGCAGCTCCAAAGTTATTCAAATCGGAATATGAATGTCTGAATTGGATTAAGCAAGGGTTTGATGGGCGACATGTGCGACAAAGAGCGATTTGAAGGTGTAAGCTAAAACACATCTAATTTGCATAATCGAATTAAATATAACTCTTGTGCGATGGGCATCTTGCCATTGGTATCAAGTTAAGTAAAGAACTCGATCGATTGATTGAGGTTTTTGACTGGCAGATTAACGAAAATTTGAGTACTCATGGATTCTTCTTCGGTTGATACGATAAACGAAGCAGTCGTCGTCACCAAATCGTCGAGACTCGACAAATTGGAAACCAAGACGTTCATAAAAGCGGTGGACGCGGGTATTGCCAGCAAGTGGATCGACGAGTACAGCTATCACTTGCGGGTCAGCAAAACATCGAGCAAGTGCAAGCTGCATCATTTGGGTTCCATAGCCTTTGCCCAAATCACTCTCTTCCCCAATCCAGATATCAATCGCGCGAAGATTCGCCGGAACATCACCCCAGTAGTGACTATCCTCACGTGCCGGATCGATGATCTGAATAAATCCGATGGGGCGACCATTAATTTCAGCAATCAATTGCTCTCTCCATTCAGGAGTGCGGTCAAGTTCTGTCTCCCAGCCCCAGTCATCGTTAGGATCGGATTCTACCACATGAGGTTGCTCATCCCAATGTCGCAGCAGATCCAAATCAGCAAAGGTAGCAGGGCGGAGATTTATCCTCATCGGAGGTGGTACGTTATAGTTCATGGCTTTACTCAGGTTAGTTAGCACTTACCTACTCATGTTTATCGTGGTGTAACCAAATACCAAAGTATAGAGTAATTTTACCAAGAAGCGATCGCAGAGTGAAGATATATACAAATCTAAAGACTTTATTAAATAGCTACCCAGGTAGAAAACGGGTAGTTCTCCGCTATCTTTAAGCAAGCGATTCAGGGATGATTAACCCTATAGAAAAGCGCCAGCACAAATTTTAGGCTGGCATTTAATAAACCGCGTATAAATCAAAGCCCTGAACTTTTATCAGGGCTTTTTAAATTTAAGCCGAGCAATCGCAGCCTTTTGAGTCTGATTATTTCGTTGAAGCGATCAATTATTTATACAGTAGTGCTAGTGCTGAAAGACTGGGAAAATTGATGCTGCGAGAAAACCGTGATTTCCATGTCATTCAAAAAATAGAAGCTGCTTTTCGTCAGTATTCTTTCCTCGGTCAAAGCATTTGCATTTTAGGCGAAAAGACCTTAGAAAAATTGCTGTATAAATAGTCTACAGAATAAACTACGATAAAACTATCAGAATAGTGTTTTTAAAGATTATGAGCAACACTAAAAAAGTTAGTGACGACTTGAGCGCTGCTCCTCAACTAACTTCTGAAGAGTTAAAACAGGCAGCCCAAGAGGGATTTAAGTCAGTGCTGAACCTGCGTTCTCCCGATGAAGCAGGTTTTCTCAGTGACGAACAGCAGCAAGCTCAAGCGGCTGGACTGCAATATGCTAATGTCCCATTAAAGCCTTCAGAAGCAAATCAAGAGCAAACAGAGTTAGCAATTCAGGAGATTGAGAACTTACCCAAACCAATTTTAATTCACTGTGCTGCTGGAGCAAGGGCTGGTGGTATCGCCTTGATTGCCAATGCTATTAGTGAAGGTCTGACTTATGAGGAAATTAGTCAGAAAGCGCAAAAGCTTGGTTTAAACTTAGAACAACCGCACCTCAAGCAATTTTTACTTGAAAAGTATATTGCCAAGCAAAATGACTAACTCAACACTAAGTCGTTTGGGTGAACTCGCCAACCTGTTTTTTAAATTGGGCGTCATCGGCTTTGGGGGCCCAGTTGTCCATATTGCCATGATTGAAGATGAAGTGGTTAAGCGGCGTCAATGGTTGACAAGGGAGCATTTTCTAGATTTGCTGGGTGCAACTAACCTAATTCCTGGGCCAAATTCCACAGAAATGGCTATCCACAACTGTAACCAACGTTTCTTTATGGCAATTGGGTTGGTTTTTTCTCAAAGTCGGTAGTGTTTTGTTTGGTGGTGGCTACCTTTTGGTGGCTTTTCTGCAAGGGGGATTAGTTCAAGAATACGGCTGGCTGACACAACAACAGTTATTAGATGCGATCGCAATTGGTCAATTTACCCCTGGGCCAGTACTTTCCACTGCTACGTTTATCGGTTATGTGATTGCTGGCATACCTGGCGCAATTGTTGCCACCATTGGAATTTTTCTACCTTCTTTTGTTTTCGTTGCTGTCCTCAATCCCCTAATCCCACGCTTACGAGCCTCTTCTTGGACTAGAGCATTTTTGGATGCTGTGAATGTTAGTGCCGTAGCGTAGCGCTAATGGTTGTGACTACTCTGCAACTGGGGGCAGCGACTTTAACATTACCACAAGCCCCATTTGTAGATTTTCTCGGCTTGGCGATCGCGATCGTCTCAGCCATTTTGGCTATTCGCTTTCGCATCAATGCTGCATGGCTAGTCTTTGGTAGCGCCTTCATTGGCTGGGGTGCTTTACTCTTGGGCTACACTCAGTAGACCGAAAAGTTCTGCGATCGCTAAAAAATAGTAGCTTACGATACAGATTCCATCGGGTAATCGGCTTTGAATTGCTGTATTTAAGTTTGATTCTAAAGATTTCAGGTCTGAATATTTATCTAAATGGTAACGAATATCGTTGCTTGTTGGAACATTCTTTAAGACTTTGCTTGTGTTTTCGATACTATCCCTTTGGGTGGCTGCTCGAATTAAAATGTCAAAGATATTTTTTTGTTCATACTTCCCTTGAGTTTGAATTGGAATATGTTCTGTTAAACAGTCAACTACTTCATTTAAGGTTTTACTATCAGTTAAAACTGGCTTCGTTGTTGTCATAGCCAAACTAAATAATCCTCAATTTTGTTTCTTTACCTCCATACTTTACAAAAATTGCATACTACGGATCTAGAACTATGTTTTGGAGGGCGCGTTACCCTTAACTTTTTCGGTAATTAATTAGTTTTACTTATTTAATTTTGCTCAAGATTTTTTTCAAAAATGTATCTAAAAGTATGGTTTTTTTGGCAAGGAGTAGGTTCATAGTTATCCGTCTGTGCGCGATCGCAGAAGTTTTCGGTCTACTGAATTTCACTAAGTCTCTGATTAACTCAGCCCTGCTGGGTCATTTTGCATAGCTTAGTCTAAACTCCAGTGGTATGAGTCGCCACACAATGAGTAAAAACTTCCCCCTTACAAAAGTTCGCATTTCCCGATACTATGCCTGTTGCAATTGCTAAAATGTCGGGAAATGGGCGTTAGACGACATCTCGGTTAATCCTCGTGAATTGCCTAGAAACAAGTATCGAAAAGGCTTTTTCTATTAAAATTGTGAATTAGTTAATTAATTTGTCTAAAAAAACATTATTGATACTTTTCCTGCAAGAATATATATTTCTCTCTGTTGTCTTTTTCAGTATTTGATTCAATGAAGATCCACACTTTATATTACGGGAAAAACTTCATAGTCTTAGTCGTCTTATCAATTATCTGTACGACTTTTAATTTCAACTCAAAGGTATACGCTGCTACTCCTAAAGTTGAAAAAATAGCGTTTGAGATAGGTGATTTTTTCTTGAGTGATGAGCAACGTAGGGAACGTAGACGTGAAGAACGTAGACGTGAAGAACGTAGAGATGAAGAACGTAGACGTGAAGAGGATCAAAAATATTACGATCGACAATATTACGATCGAAAATATCACGACCAAAAATATTTCGACCAAAAATATTTCGACCGACAATATTACGACCGACAATATAACAACCGACAATATGACCAGCAAAGAGATGCACAAAGACGACAAGACCAGCAACAACAGCAACAACAACAGGAAATGCAAAGACAACAACAAAGGCAATATGAACAGCAAAGACAACAACAAAGACAATATGAACAGCAATATGAACAGCAAAGACAACAACAAAGGCAATATGAACAGCAACAGGAAATGCAAAGACAACAACAAAGACAATATGAACAGCAACAGGAAATGCAAAGACAATATGAACAGAGGCGCTTGAATAACTACTAACCTCAGTGCAAACACACTTGTTCAGCCCTACCGATTTGACCAAATCGGATGAAATCAACCCATAAAAATCACAAAAAACCTCACCCCTTCACTCCAGCCCTTCACCTCCCCGAAATTAACGTAGTTATGCCTTTGATTTTTTCCAGGGCATAACTCTACTTGGGGGCAATTATTTTATTTGCGTATTTAATAACCTAAGTACTCTACACCCTCCCTAATTCCTCTTGTAAACCAACCCAACAAACACCCAATCATCCACACAGCGACCCCTAGCAAGTCATTGGGGGCACTGTTTAGGGCTAAAAGTCAGTAATAATAGAACCTAGACAAAAAGCGACTTTCGACTTGTCCCCAGTCCCCAGTCCCCAGTCCCCAGTCCCCAGTCCCCTATCCCTGTCCCTGTCCCCTGCTAGCGATCGCATTTCCAGGTCAATCTGGGATAAAAAAATGTAGAGACGTATCACTGCTACGTCTCTACAAAGGTTTTAGATGGAGATATCTTATCGATAATCTTGACTTTGAATGCTCCCTAAACGAGCAGCATCACGAATGTTGTAGTCAGCACGGGTAAAGCGATTTAGCTGCATTTCAAAAAAGTCTCGATTAGCTTGTAAATGCCTGGGGTTTTGGTCATCTAATGGATATAAAAGTGCAGTCCGCAAAGCTTGAATTACCGCAGAAGTGACACAGTACATTGACCGTTGAAAACTCACTCCTAACTGAATCAACATATCTTCTTCACCTCGGCAATGTTGGCTGTAATAATCAATAAGATATGGTGGCAAAAAATGCAACATATCTTGCATTAATAATGTGGGGGGAATGCCAGCAGTACCCACTGGAAATACATCAGCGTAAAGAATACCATAGTGAAAGTCTTTCTGGTCTTCTGGTACTTGACGCGCTTGAGCATTATAAGATTTTGTGCCTCGGAAGGGTGCAGTGCGGTAGAAAACTGCCTCAACGTATGGTAATGCGGCTTCGTATAACCACATGAAACCCTTAGATTTGGGGACAATTTCGTAGCATTCACCACGAATATAAACGTGATGGTAAATGGGACGACCTGCGATCGCAAATATACCATTAACTAAGAAGCTCATTGCCTCTGGAACACTGCTAATGGTACCTTCATCATAGCGATCAGACATTTCAAAGAATACTGGGGCCATGATTTCCCAGAATAAGCCCAGATTAGCGTAGTATGACATCTGGCGGCACTGTTCCAAAAACATATCGGGGAACAGCTTGTAAAGCCCCAGCATGACGGGGTTTCCTTGGAAATAAGCTTTAATTGCCCTGTCGGCGTTGGCTTTGTATTCGTCTGAATCTAGGTAAGGGTCAAATTGTCCACCCATCCCTCTGTGCCACAGCATCGCCCGCATACAAGCTTCCGCAAATTCCATGTTAATGCGATCGTGGAACAAGTGATGCAACAACTTCGGCATTTTGAAGGTTTCACCCTTTTCGATAAATGCCAAAAGTTCTGGATGTGCAGTAGCTTCACCGCGCCAAATTCGTAAATCGGCATCATCGCCAGCGTAATGATTATGCAGTTCTAAATACTCTTTGGGTAAGAAGTATTTAAAAAACGGTAACGGGTTTAAAAATTCGCGTTCGGCAATATAAAGTAGGTCACGCCAGTAGAAATCCATCGGCACGGCATAAGCTTTGTATAAACCGATGATTTGCATCAAATTTTCTGGAGTATCGGGTAACATTGCACCGCCAGCTTCTAAGCGGTGAATTACATCAGCAAATTCATGATTAGAAGGAGGTAATTTAATTGCTGTTTTAATTGCTGTCATAGTAATAGTAAATTGGTAGAGACGCGATTTATCGCGTCTGGGGGATAGGTTTTGAAACGCAATTTCTCGCGTTTGGAGGGATAGATTTTAAGACGCGATAAATCGCCATCTCTACAAGTGTTTTGATGTATTTTCTATTTCAGGGCGACTTCAGAGATTACGGTTTTTTCCAAAGAGGGAATTGCAGCCACCATTGTTGTAGTTGTAGATTCACTCCAACGCACTAACCAAGTGGGTTGCACTCCCAAAAAGATAATGAAAGCTGCCAAAATTAAAGCTGGGATTTTCTCAGACCAAAGAACTTTGGGATAGTAAGCTAAGTTATCAAGTCTGCCAAAACAAGTGCGGTTCAGGAGGATGAGAAAATAAACTGCGGTTAATCCACTAGCTACTACACACAAAATAGTTGGGATGGGAAAGGCAGAGAAGCTACCTTGAAAGACGATAAATTCCGCGATGAATCCTGTTAAACCGGGAATACCTGCGCTAGCCATCCCACTTAAAACTAGTAAAGCGCTAATTAGGGGTAAGCCACGTATGGGACTCATTAAACCGTTGAGTTTATCTAACTCGCGGGTACCGACTTTGGCTTCTACGACTCCCACCAAGTGGAAGAGAATTGCCAAGATGATACCGTGGCTAAACATTTGGGCGACTGCACCAACGAGTGCTAAGGGAGTACTAGCAGCACCAGCTAGCAAGATATAGCCCATGTGACCAACGGAACTATATGCTACCATACGCTTGATATCTGTTTGAGCGATCGCAATTACTGCCCCATAGATAGCGCTGATTGCTCCCCAAATTGCTAAAGTCGGTGCAATAATGCTCCAAGCATGGGGAAACATACCCAACCCAAATCGCAGCAGTCCATAAGTTCCCAGCTTTGCTAACACGCCACCGAGAAGAATGGCAATTGGCGCTGAAGCCTCAACATAAGCATCGGGTAGCCAAGTATGGAAGGGAATTAAGGGAATTTTAATGCCAAAACCTAATACTATTCCTGCTAGCAAAAGGATTTGCTTTGTTGTTGACAGATTTTCTGTAGAGACTGCATCAAAAGCAAAATTGGTAGAACCACTCAGCCACACCATACCCAAGAATGTCGCCAGAATCAAGGCTCCCGAAACAGCAGTATAAATCAGGAATTTCATCCCAGCATAACCCCGTTTTGTCCCTCCCCAAATGGAAATTAGCAAATAGAAGGGGATTAATTCTAGTTCGTAGAATAAGAAGAATAGCAGCAAATTCTCCGCGAGAAAAGCACCTGCGACTCCTCCACTAACTAATAAAATCATCGAGTAGAACAGCCGAGGACGTTCAGTTTCTTTATTGCTACTGTAAATCGAAATCCAGGTGAGCAGGCTATTTAACACCAACATCAAGATAGAAAGCCCATCAACACCTAATTGATAGCTCAAGCCAAGGGTTTCATTCCAGGGTAAATACTCTTTAAATTGCATTCCTGGATTGCTAATATCAAATTTTAGCAGGATAAACAGGTTCCAAAAAAGAACTATTCCAGAAAAAATTAATGCTGTTAAACGAATACGATGATTAGGGAAGCTTACGGGTAATATTGCTATAAGAGCGGCGGCTAAAATCGGGAGCCAAATCAAAACACTTAACATGGTATTTAGGATTTAGGAAAATTGGTAATTGTTATAGTTTTTCTCGTTTTCAGTCAGAGATTGGAAACGCACATCATTGCGGCTCTACCGCGAATTCGTGAGGCAGAGCCTCTGAAATTTGCATTCCCAGTCGAAGACTGGGAACGAGATTTAAAGTAACTAATGACAAAGGACAAAAAAGCTAACTGACTACGTTAATTTTTCCGGTATCTAAATCGTAATAGCCACCGACTATTTTCAGCTTTTCTGCTTTGATTAACTCAGATAAAACTGCCGATGATTTCAATTTTTCAACTTGTGCTAAAATATTTGCTTTACAAGCATTTTCTAGCTTATCTCCTGATTGTTCTTTTGAGCTTTCTACACTTGGTTTAATAGCTTCAAGCAAACTTCCAATTCGCCCTGGTACTTGAGCACCTTTAATTGCCGCCTCTACTGCACCGCATCTTTCATGCCCCATGACCATAATGACTTTAGTGCCTAATACTAAGCTGCCAAATTCTAAACTACCAATTAGCTGTGTTGTGGCAATATTACCAGCTATACGGCAGACAAATAAATCTCCAAGTCCTTGGTCAAAAACAATCTCTGAAGGTACTCGTGAATCTGCACAGCCTAGAATAGAAGCAAAGGGATTTTGACCTTTGGCAACTTCGACTAAACGTGATTGATTTTGGTTGGGATTGCGGCGTTTTGCTTGAACAAATCTGTCATTGCCATCTAATAATTCTTGCAGTGCCTTATCGGGGGTAATCTCATCTTGTGCTGGTTTTGTTTCGGCTGCAAGCAAGTTTGAACCAAGTCCGGCTGTCAATACACCTGTACCGATCGCACCTGCACCAAACTTCAATAAACCTCTTCTGGAAAGATTGATTTGGGGATCTTGTATGCTCATGAAATTCTCCTCACAATATTAAACTGTTAGCTTTTAGTAGGATAGTTACTCCTATCCAATTGTCGAGATTTGAAAAACCATATTTAAAAATTGCATTCCCCAAAATGGCCAAGTTACCCACATTCCTAAAAAACTCACTCCTAAAAGAACAGTGAATGCATAAAATTGGGTTTGTCCAGAGGTGCTGTATTTAAGACCTTCACCACCTAATAGCGAAAATAAACCAACGAAGTTAACGATGCCATCGACTACAAAGCGGTCAATCATATCGGCAAGTTGGGAAATTTTGGCAACTCCAAAAATTATGGTCATTTTATAGAGTTTGGGGGTGTAAAAGTCGTATGCGAACAAGTCCTGCAAACCTTGCCAAGGGAGGCGAATCGGTTTAGGAATATTGCTTAAATAAATCACGCCAGTGATACTGCAACCGAAAATACTCGACCAAATTAAAAGCAGTGCGACATCTTTATTTAGACTTGCCCAATCTGGTAAAAGTGATAAGCTTTGCAACACTAAAGGAAGATGTAGACTTACACCAAGTAAAATCATTGTTGGCAAAATCATCGGCCAGTGAGCTTCCGGCGATCGCTGACTCATTTGTCTAGCTTTACCGCCAAAAACTAAACTAAATTCTCTGGTTAAACTCACGGCTGTTAAAGCATTTACCGCGATTACTACTCCCACTAACCAAGGTTGCGTTTCCCATAATCCATCTGCTAGTTTCACCAGCGCCCAAAAGCTACCCAGTGGTGGAAAACCAATTAATCCCAATGTCCCAACGATAAAAGCGATCGCCGAAATTGGGCGACGCGTCCACAATCCGCCTAATTGGGTAACATCTTGGGTAATGCTATTCCAAATAATTCCCCCAGTACTCATTACCAACAAGGCGGCGGATATGGCGTGAGTGAGTACTAACAATAGCGCCGCTTCGTATTGTTGCGTTCCTACAGCGATGAATATTAAACCCATATATGCGCTGACAGAATAAGATTGGCAGCGTTTAAGATCGATTTGAGCGATCGCAATTAAAGAAGCACCCACGGCTGTCACCGCACCAATCGCAACCATCGCCGAGGAAGCTATGGGCGAGATGGTTAACACAGGTTGCAATTTAATTAGCACCCATGCACCACTAGCTACTACTACCGAGTTCCGCAAAATCGTACTAGGAACAGGGCCTTCCATTGCTTCATCTAGCCATAAATGCAGGGGAAATTGGGCACATTTACCCATCGGCCCAGCAATTAAAGCTAAACTTACCAGTGCCATAGTTGTCGGGTTGACGTTAGCAGTAGCCGCCCACTTAGCTAGTTCTGGATAACTCCAAGTTCCAGCTAAAGGCCATAATGCCAACACGCCCATCAGTAAGAATAAGTCTCCCACCCGCTTAGTTAAGAAAGCGTCTCTCGCACCTGAGACTACCAACGGTTGGCTAAACCATAAGCCGACTAGTAGATAGGTTCCTAGTGTTAGGACTTCCAAAATTACATAGCTGAAGAACAAATTATTACACAAAGCAAGGGCACATAATCCCGCTTCAAATAATCCTAATAAAGAATAGAAGCGTCCCCAACCCCAATCCATTTCCATGTAGCCGATGGCATAAATCTGCGCCAGCAAATTCAAGCCAGTAATCACAACTAAAGCGCCGACACTCACCGAGGATATATCCAAAGCAATGGTTAAGTCTAAACCAGCCGTAGATAACCACGGAATAAATACTTCTTGGGCTGGATAATTCCAAGTTGCTTGTAAGGCGATCGCACTATGTACAAACGCCAAAAATGTCATCACCAAGTTTAGATAACCCGCCGGTCTTGGCCCCGTTTTCCGAATGATCCCTGGCGACCAAGGCACGGCTAACAAGCCACCTATTAAGGCGTAGCACGGAACTAGCCAAACAGTCTCTAGTAGAAACTGAGCCATTAACTTACCTCTAAATTTGTCATCAAAAATTATGGGTTTTGAGTCAACTGGCGTTGATCCCAGTTAACCCAGGGATGTCTACGACGGACGACGCCTACGCAGAACATACAAATTTATGTTTATTTAATTTTGTTAGAAACAGCTTACCGTTATATTTGTCAAAATGGAATTAGTTAATTAAATAAATTTAAGATAATAACTCTAATTATTTCTTATATGATCAACTATTTCAGCAAGGAATAATAGGTATTTATTCTTAATCTATGCATTGAGTAAGGAATGAATCAATAGTTATCATTAGTTTTATCAATTGATATTAAGCTTCTATTGTTACAAGGGCGGTTAGAAACCACGTCTACACAGGCAAAACGAGAGACACGGGTTTTGCCAAGAGGAACATTAGACCACCAAGCCCACATCCGGGAGAGATTAATGGCGGCAGCAGTAGCGAATTTCAAGGTACAACACTCCCAGTTCATCCTGCATTGTCGTATATACGTTTCCTTGGGGAAAGCATTTTCGTGCTATAGGACTCATATTTGATTTCTGAAAAAACTCAGTACACCTTAGAGGTTGTTTGAAAAGTGGTTGGCTGTAATTTTAATCACCCCCCTTAATCCCCCCTTTACAAGGCTATGGTGTACACACAAGTGCTTTCCACATACGTTTCAACTCTTTTACCCACATTTTTGTCAGATGTCAGAGTTAAGCTGTCATACTTACCGATATCCCGCCCAGAACTAAAGTTCAGGGCTAATAGCTGAAGTCCACTTCAGTGGACTGAATAATCAATTTAGTCCACTTAAGTGGACTTGGGCTATGAGACTCGGAATTTATTCCGAGGCGGGATGGGAACGCAGTGCGAGATTTATTAATTTATTAATAAAGATATGGCTGCGACAAGACTTGTGTGTACACGGTAGTTGTAAAGGGGAGGGTTAGGGTGGGGTAAAAAATATTTGATACATCAATCATGACTTTTCAAACATCCTCTAACATCCCTCTCCACTCTTCGGACTATCTTTGACATTTCTCTGTCATATTTATCCAATAAACTACAAGAAAGGTAACGTAAATTTACTTTATATCTAAATAATTGACTGTTGATAGCGAACATTGGACTATTCATTGTTCACTTTCAACGGTTAATAGTTAGTACTTAACCCTCAGTAGCCCACCGTTAATCGCTATGGATACTTCTGAAACTGAAGTTTCAAAGGTTGAAACCCAATCAGATAGTTCTGTGCCTTCTGAGTTAGCACCGACTCGCTCAGGTAAACCTTGGTTCTGGAGATTGCTGATTTCATTTTTGGCAACTGGTGGCATTATCCTCTGGCGGATGTTCGCTCCTGGTGGCACACCACCCTCTTCTGTGGCACAGCAGCAAGGGCCACCTCCAAAGCCAATTGAAACAATCTCCCTCGCAAGTGGAAGTGCTACCAGAAGTGTCCAGTTGTTGGGACAAGTAGAAGCCACTCAGCAGTCAACAATCCGCGCTCAAACTGGCGGAATTGTCAAGCAAATTTCAGTGCAACCAGGCGATCGCGTCAAAGTCGGAATGGCGATCGCTTTACTGGATGATACCGATCAGCAATTGGCAATTAGCCAAGCACGAGCGCAACTGGCACAACAACGGAGCAATCTAGCACGCTTGGAAGTTGGCACTCGTCCTGAAATCATTGCTCAACGGCAAGCGGCTGTCACATCTGCGAAGGCGCGAGAACTGGAAGCACAGGATAACCTGAAACGCACTAGCGATCTTGTGAAAGAGGGTGCTTTATCTCAAAGATTGTTAGTGGAAGCCCAAGCACAATTGAATAACATTCAAGGAGAACGGTTAGAAGCTGAGGCAGAACTTGCCGAAGCTAAAGCTGGGCCGATTCAAGAAGAAATCGCCGCCCAACGAGCAAATGTAGAAGCAGCTAAAGCCACCTTAGCTCAAGCAGAATTAGCCCGACAGCGCACGCGGATTCTGGCATCGGAATCGGGAATAGTGCAGACTCGCCACATCAGCAATGGTGATTTGGTACAAAGTTCTGGTGAAATTGTCACCTTAGTAGCAGGCGATCGCTTCGATATTTTCCTAGAGTTACCAGAAGAACTCAGTGGTAAAGTTACCCCAGGGATGACAATCGATCTCACAACTCGCGCTCTACCGCAATGGAAGCAACGCGCCACCATCACTGCTGTAGTTCCTTCTGCCGAAACTGCTTCACGTCGCCAGCGTGTGCGTGTCCAAATTAACAAACCCCCGTCAGGATTAATACCAGGAATGGCGATCGCAGGTAACTTAAATATGCCCTCGAATCGCTCCAGCTTTGTAGTATCACGAGATGCATTAACCAGAAGACAAAACGAGTGGCTAGTTTTTGCAGTTGCAGATGGCAAAGCTAAACAAATTCCAGTCGAGATGGTTTCTGACATGGGTAAAAATGTCGCAATTTATCATCCCACTTTACGCACTGGTCAACGCATTGTGTTACGTGGCGGTGATGGATTGCAAGATGGTGCGCCTGTAAAGATAGTTGATCCAACTTAAAACATAACCCGATGTGTGACTTATTCTTGAAACCCCACTTCCATTCCTCTCCCCGAAAGGTCGATAGGCTTTGATTCTTGCTCCCCTTCCCTTGTAGGGAAGGGGTTGGGGGTTAGGTCTGAGAGAAAGTCGCACACGGCGTAACATAGGTTGCACCACACTTCCATAGACTTCTTGCAGAAGTTGGTTAAAGAGGAAGAATCGTCTCTTTCTCCTTTAACCTTTCCTTCAAAATACTGCAAACCCAGTTTAAATATGATTTTCTGAATTACCAATTAATATGAACTTTATTGAAACCGCCGTTCGTTGGCGACATGGAACTTTTGTTTTGTTTTGCTTGCTGGCAATGTTTGGGGTATTCTCCTTACTAAAGTTACCCCTAGAATTGCAACCAGGAGGTGATCGCCCGGAAATTACAATTACAACTACCTATCCCGGCGCAGGGCCAACAGAAGTAGAAGACCTGATTACCCGCCCCATCGAAGAACAGATGGAAGAGGTGCTAGGTGTCCAAGAAATTAGCAGTACTTCTCGTGCTGGACGCAGCAGCATTACCTTGGAATTTGCTCAGGATGCCAACGCTAAAGAGCGGATGGTAGATGTTCTCAACCGCTTGCAGCAGGTGGAAAGCTTGCCACCAGAAGCACAGGAATCGAGTGTGGAACTGGTGGGTGGTAACAGTTCACCAATGATGTGGATTCCCTTTGATACCAAAGAAGGATTTAAACCGGATGCAAATCGTTATCGGGACTTAGCAAAAGAAGTCGTAATTCCCCGTTTGCGGCGAGTCGAGGGAACTGGACAATTTCTGTTAGTAGGTGGACAAGAACGAGAAGTCGAGGTGAAGGTTGATCCAAAAGCATTAAGCGATCGCAACCTGGGAATTGGGGATGTAGTGCGAGTCCTTCAACAAAACAACCGTGATATTCGGGGTGGGCCATTAATTCTCGGACGACGGGAATATCGAGTCCGCACAACCAGCCGATCGCAAGATTTATCAGAACTTGAAGGCTTTGTGTTGCGACGCGACCAATCGGGCACTGTTTACTTGCGAGATGTGGCAAAAGTACAGATGGGACGCAAACCCCAAGATGGGGCGTTGGTGTTCAACGGCAAACCTGGGGTAGCAGTCGGTGTAATTCGCCAAATTGGGGCGAATGTGCCAGAGGTGGCTAAAGGCATTCGGGCGGAAATTGCGGCACTCCAAACTGAGTTTGACAAGCAAAATCAAGGTATTCGCTTTGTCTACAACTATGACGAGAGTCAGTATATCAATCAATCCATCGAATTTGTCCAAGGCAACTTAGTTAGTGGGGCGCTGTTAGCAACCATTGTCTTGGTTTTGTTCCTTGGTTCCATGCGTACCGTTGCAGTGGTGGCAATTACAATTCCCATTACACTGATTATGGTGTTTATTGTCATGTCTGCATTTGGACGCACATTAAATATCATCAGTTTGGCGGGATTGGCGTTTGCAGTGGGTATGGTCGTAGATAATGCGATCGTTGTGATTGAAAATGTCTTCACCCACATGCAGCAAGGTAAAAGTGCGATGCGGGCAGCCATTGAAGGTACGCAAGAAGTTTGGGGCGCAATGCTTGGTTCCACGTTAACTAACGTAGTGGTATTTGTACCATTGTTAATGGTGACGGGTGAAGCCGGGCAACTCTATGCTGATATGGCGATCGCACTTTCTGCCTCTTCTCTATTCTCCCTGTTTGCGGCATTAACTTTAGTACCCATGCTATCGGGATTGTTCCTGAAACAATCGGAAGCCATGCAAATGATGCAGGGTGGTGAATACCGGGGCGGTAATTGGTTTGAACGGATGGTGGCTAAAACCTCTGCGGTGTTTCGTCATTTCCAAACCAAACTGGAAAACTTTCTCGTCGCTACTGTTAGTTGGTCACTGGGGCGTAAACGTATTGGGCGCAGGTTAATTGTGCTGTCGATTCCGATTGTTTTGCTCGTGACTAGTATTTTTCTTTTACCACCTGCCGATTATCTACCCGAAGGAAATCGGAACTTAGTTGTATTGCGGGCCGAACCGTTACCGGGAACCAGTATACCCGAAGCAATTCGGCAATCTGAACCTGTGCAAAAATTTCTGCGATCGCAACCAGAAGTTGAGCGCATCATGTATGTTGACCGTCCAGGAGCATTACGCGGTATTGCAACTATTTTAAAACCAGAATTTGCCACCACTACCGGACTGGCTGATATGGTGGATCGGTTACGCGCCCAAAGCAGCAACTTTGCTGGATACCGTTTTATAATCCCAACCCGGATTTCTATCTTCCGCGATCCGGGTAAAGAATTTGAAGTGGATATTGTTGGGGCTGATTTAAACCAAATTGGTGACTTAGAAAAGCAAATTACCGGCAAATTGCGATCGCTTGCAGGAGTGCAGAATGTGCGCTCAAACTTCGTCTTGGGTGCAGGTGAATTGCAAGTGATTCCCAACCGCGAACGCATCGCGGAAGTAGGACTTTCGGAAGCAGAAATTGGTTCAATGGTAGAAGCAGCATTGGGTGGTCGAGTTGCTTCCGATTACATTGATGGCAAAGAAGAACTAGATGTCTCAGTGGAACTGCAAAATACTGCTGTGGAAACACCAGAACAACTGCGCCAATTGCCTCTATATGCACAAGGACGACAAGTGCAACTGGGCGATGTTGCCGAAGTCCGCGAAACAACGGGAGCCGATGCTATTAACCACGTCAATCTAGAGCGCTCAATTAGCCTCACTGTCTCCCTTGCACCCGATGCTCCCCTTGCTACCCTGGTAGAACGTACCGAAGCAGAAATTCTGAATCCTCTGCGTGCGAGTTTACCAACAGGCTATCGGCTAGAACTCGCAGGTTCAGCGGATCAGTTAGCAACAACTGTTGGTCAATTAGCTGCTGCATTTGCATTTTCGATTTTGATTACTTACTTATTACTGGTGGCATTATATCGCTCATTCCTGTACCCAGTGGTGATTATGGCAACAGTGCCGATGGGTATGAGTGGCGCACTATTGAGCCTAGTAATCGCCAACATGATTCCGGGAATGAATGTGGCATTAGATATGATTACAGCCTTGGGATTTGTGATTCTGACGGGTGTGGTTGTTAACAATGCCATTTTGTTGGTCGATCGCGCCTTGCAACTCCAGCAAGCAGGTGAGGATTATGATGCATCCTTATATAATGCGACGAGCGATCGCTTACGGGCAATTTTCATGTCTGCCGGCACTAGTGTCTTGGGAATGTTACCGCTAGCAGTTTTACCAGGTCAAGGTTCAGAGTTATACCAAGGGTTAGGCATTGTTTTGACTGGTGGGCTGGCGTTTTCTACTATTTTGACTCCCACTGTTGTACCCGCACTTATGGGTTTACTATACGATCTTTCTGGGCGGAAATCGCCGCGATCGCCAGCTGCAAAAAAGCCGGACAAACTAGCTACTAATTAGGCCCGCATTTCTCACAAGCTCCAAAACAATTGATGATGAGTAATAAGTAATGGGTAATGAGTAATAAGTAAAAGAGCAACAGGCGCAATACCAGTGCAAGAACTTGTACATTCTTAGTCATTACTCCTTACTCACTACTCATTACTCCTCCATTCGAGGTGTGGTGAGAAATCCGGGTTAGGGTATTGACATTGTGACCTTGCGGGGGACGGCATACCTTCCCCCTATACCTTGCCATATAATGTTGTACCGCATTTGAATGGGAAACCCCATCGCGTAGCGTGCGGCGATCTGCCAAAACGGGATGCTCCCTAGAAAATTGTGTAATATCATGTCCGCTTAATCACTTATGATATGTCATTGCGAGTGAAACAAAGCAATCACAGAATCATTGCGATTACTTCACTCCGCTATCGTTGCGTACCCTGCGGGAACGCTAAGAGCGAACGTAATGACAAGTAGAGTTGTCGGACATACGATAACAAGGTTTCGGTATCATAAATAACTATATATTCAATAAACATTGATTTGCAAGACTTAATATTTGCAAAACTAATTATTAGTTTTACGTATTATTGTGATTTCCAACACATCTTTTTTTGTATTTATTGTGTAGGCTCTATCTGGTGGATAAAATTACTAGATAAATTTATGTAGTTAGAGCGCCAAGCAGCAGCATTCCTAATTCTGCTGTGGTATTAACCTGACTTACAGTTAGGTTATTTGATTTTTGAGCAACTAGTAAGTAACTGAACGGCAAGTTTAGTTACTAGAAAATCTTTGCATGACGACATTCAACGTCTAGCAAGAGGTGAATGCCTGAATGGCTGACACCAATACCTCAAAGTTGTACGGGGAAAAGATTTTATCGATATGCCATCCGAGGATTTTTTGGACATATATCATGCTTAAAACCATGATGCTGTCGTCTTTTCATAAGCACTTACCACCTAATTATGTGGGTTTGACCGAAATGTGTAATGCATTTGAGCAGTTAGGAATTGCCAACCTTTCGTAGCAGCAGTAATCATAACTGGCGTAGCGCAAATCAGCGATACCGACCCTAAGCTTCTCTACGAGACGCTCCGCGCCGCGTAGCTTGCTTCCCCGGAGGGGTAGGCTAACGCACTATAAGAAAAGAAAAAATATATGAGTACAACACGCAAGTTTCGTTTAGGTGCATTTATTCAAGCCACCGGACACCATGTCTCCGCTTGGCGACACCCCGATTCACAAACAGATGCGGGACTGAATTTCGAGCATTACAAGGAAATTACTCAAACCGCCGAACGCGGCTTATTCGATGCAGTTTTCCTGGCAGATAGTCCAGGAGTCTGGGGCGGCGCTCCAGAAACTCAGCATCGCAATGGTAAAATTGCCCATTTTGAGCCTGTCACCCTCTTCTCGGCCTTGTCCTCTGTAACCCAAAACATCGGCTTCATTTCCACTGCCTCGACTACTTATGAAGAACCCTATACCCTGGCACGTAAGTTTGCCTCGTTGGACTATTTGAGTAAAGGCCGGGCCGGGTGGAATGTAGTTACTACAGGCAATGAGAATGCTGCACGTAACTTCGGACTAGAGCATCATCCAGAACACAGCCAGCGTTATGAGCGAGCTGAAGAGTTTGTGGAAGTGGTGAAAGGTCTATGGGATAGTTGGGAAGATGATGCTTTCATCCGGGACAAAGAGTCTGGTGTCTATTTCGACCCTGATAAACTGCATACATTGAACCATAAGGGCAAATATTTTTCTGTAAAAGGCCCTTTAAACGTTGGTCGTCCGCCCCAAGGTTATCCGGTGATTGTTCAGGCTGGAGCCTCCGAATCGGGACGGGATTTAGCTGCACGTACTGCTGAGGTGATTTTTACCGCCAATCAAACCCTAGCCGATGCCCAGGAATTTTATGCTGATGTCAAAGGTAGGCTAGCACAATATGGGCGATCGCCAGACGATCTCAAAATTATGCCTGGTGCTTTCCCAATCATTGGCCGTACTGAATCAGAAGCTCAAGAGAAGTACGAATTTCTGCAATCATTAATCCATCCCGATGTGGCTTGGGGGATTTTAAAGAACTATTACAAGGGTGTGGATTTGTCGCAATATTCTTTAGATGATGTAGCTCCCGAACTACCCAGCGATACCAACACTAACAAAAGTCGTCTCAAACTAGTTAGAGATTTGGCTACTCGTGGGACTCTCACACTGCGCCAACTGTATCT
The DNA here is from genome assembly GCF_034530635.1 of Nostoc sp. EspVER01. Lineage (NCBI taxonomy): Bacteria > Bacillati > Cyanobacteriota > Cyanophyceae > Nostocales > Nostocaceae > Nostoc > Nostoc sp. EspVER01. Next base: position 174,619 of record NZ_JAVRCS010000009.1, on the reverse strand, counting down.
CTCTCTTGCTACTGCACGAGGTCATCGCACCATACTCGGTACTCCCGAAACCATTGCCGACCAGCTAGAAGAATGGTTCAACAACGGTGCAGCAGATGGCTTTAATATCATGCCGCCAATCCTTCCCACAGGATTAGATGAATTCGTTAACCTAGTCGTTCCCGTTCTACAGAAACGGGGACTGTTCCGTACTGAATACGAAGGCAGTACTTTGCGCGAAAACCTGGGATTGCGTCGTCCGGCCAATCGTTTTGCTGCTAAACAACTAGATGAAAGATTGGTGTTGGCGTAAATGACTTTTCATATCTGCACTGTGTTTATAGTGCTGTTGCATAAATGAATTTTTCAGGGATGCTTATGCCATACCTTTTAAATTGCACCTTCTGTAGATCGCCGCCTTACGGAAAATTGTAGGGAGACGCGATGGTGGAAAGACGCGATAAATCGCCGTCTCTACAGGAAATTTATTTGTCAATAGCAGCATTGGATGCTGAAAAAACTCTGTAATTTTTGTGCCGTAGGCAAGGAAAAAACATGACTGAATATAGCCGATTGAAGACCTCACGCTCTGCTGCAATCAGAGCAACCCTTGATTATCCAGTAATCGACACCGATGTTCATACCAATGATTTCACGCCAGCTTTTGAGGATTACATCGCTAAGTACGGCGGTGTGAAACTTGTAGATGAGTTACGTAAGACGGAAGCTTCTCGTCTGAACTCCAAGAGCAACGGTAAAGACTGGTATCAGCAAACTCCTGAAGAACGTCAATACAACCGGACAATTCGATCGCCTTGGTGGGCTAGAGTTACCAAAAACACACTCGATCTCGCTACTTACACCCTCCCCGGACTCCTCTATGAGCGTCAGGCGGAGCAAGGATCGGACTATTCGGTGCTGTTTCCCAACAATGTCTTAGCACCGGCTGGAGCGAGTGCAGAGAATCGTCAAGCACTGCAACGCGCAGTCAATCACTATCATGCTGATATCTACCGGAAATATAGCGATCGCTTGACACCAGTAGCTGGTATCCCATTAACTACTCCCCAAGAAGGCATTGAGGAGTTAGAGTTTGCGGTGAAAACACTGGGCTTAAAAGTGATTAATATTACTGGCGGGGTGAAACGGCCAATCAAAGCGATCGCTGATAAATATCCAGCCGATAAATATCCCGAAATCGCCAAGTATGCTTCTTATATCGACTTCTACGGACTAGATAGTGAATACGACTACGATCCTTTCTGGGCAAAGGTCGTGGAACTTGGCGTACCTGTCACCACCCATTACGGCAGTCAGGGTTGGACTGGTCGTTCCTCCATCAGTAACTACATGAACAACCATATCGGTCACTTCGCCGATGGTTCGGAAGCATTTGCGAAGGCGCTGTTTTTCGGTGGTGTTACCAAGCGTTTTCCCCAGCTGCGCGTAGCGATGCTGGAAGGTGGTGCAGATTGGGGTGCGCGTGTCTACATTCATTTGGTAGATCGGTTCTTGAAGCGCAATATCAAGGCACTGCAAAACTACAATCCAGCCTTGACAAATGCCGATGAGTTGTTTGAGATATTTGAGCGCTACGGTGCAGAAGTTACTCAAGGACATTCCCTCGATAAGGACGAATTGACCAAGACTGTACTGGGAGCTTCATTTAGCCGTCATAGCCGTGCGCCCATTGGTAGCGAATTGGATGATTTTGCCGCCGCAGGTATTGAAACAATTGAAGACATCCGCGATCGCTGGGTGAATAGTTTCTTCTTTGGTTCCGAGTCTGACGATCGCACGATCGCTACAGCATTTAATGACAAAACCAATCCCTTGGGAGTCAAGATCAACGCCATCTATTCCTCAGATGTTGGTCACTGGGATGTGCCAGACTTAACTTCCCCATTGGCTGAAAGCTGGGATCTCGTGCAAGAAGGCGTCCTGACCGAAGCCGACTTCAAGTCCTATGTATTCGCTAATCCCTACAAGTTTTACACCCAAGCTAACCCCGATTTCTTCAAGGGTACAGCGATCGAATCCAAGGTAAGTAACACCGAATTTAAACAAGTGGACAAGAGCCTAGTAGTGGCGTAAAAGGTGAGATCGGGGAGTGGGGGCAGGGGAAAAGGTTAAAGGTTAAAGGGAAAAGGAATAAATTTAATCTTTCCCCTTTTCCCCTTACCCCTTTCCCAATGCCCAATGCCCTATGCCCCATGCCCCATGCCCAATGCCCAATCCCCAAATCAAATTAGGAGTCACAAAAATGTCTGTTGAACAACGCTCTCACGACACCAACAATGGTTCCTTGCCTTATCTTTTCTCGCCTGTTTCTGACAATGCCAAGCAACCTTCACCCTTAGTACTTTTTCTGCATGGAGGACGCGATCGCGGCACAGATTTGAATGTGCTACTGAAATGGGGTTTACCTCGTTTCGTAGATTTATCCGACTCGTTACCTTATGTCTTCGCTGCACCCCAAATTCTGGCCGAACAGACTTGGACAGATCGAGCCGATGATGTGCTTGCTTTGCTTGATGAACTGATCGTTTCTCAGCCTGTCGATCCAGCGCGGGTGATATTGGCTGGGTTCAGCTTAGGCTCGGCAGGTATTTGGCATATCGCTGCTTTACATCCTGATCGCTTCGCAGGTTTAGTTCCTGTGTCTGGACGTGTACCAAAAACATTAGCAGAAAGCGAACTAGCTGCACTCAAAAACATTCCTGTTCAGATATTCCAAGGTGGACAGGATAAAAATCTGCCGATTGAGGATACAGAGAATTTTGTTGAGCGCTTACGCAAAGTCGGCGGAAAAGTTGATTTGACAGTGCTACCGGAAGGCGATCATTTTATTGCAGATGAAGTATACGGCGATCCGAAGTTACAACAATGGCTAATTTCACAGAATCGGCGTGAAATTTCTGTAGTTGCTTGAGGTGAAATGTTCAAAAACTAACTTGCAATATCCAGTGGGGTGGGCAGCGTTCTGCCTACCTAACATAACAATATATTAATATCTTCTAGAATCATGAACATAATGCTTCTTCTCAATTCTAAACCGAACTTTTTCGGCAAAATTCAGTTGAATTATGTCAGATTCTCGCAAAGAAATCAGAATTTGTTTTATTGGTGAATCCTTTGTCAATGGCACAGGCGATCCAGAGTTTCTGGGTTGGACAGGTAGAGTGTGCCGCAATGCTGAGTCAAGAGGATACGCTATCACCCATTACAACTTGGGGGTGCGGGCAGAGACAAGTCGGTATCTCAAACAACGTTGGTACTCGGAAGTCTCCTATCGTCTCCCAAGAGAATCTGATGGTCGAGTAGTGTTTTCTTTTGGGGCAAACGATTCAGGATGGGCGGGTAAACAGCAAGGAATCGAACTTTCAGAGTCGATCGCAAATGCTCGTAGTATCTTAAACCAAGCAAAGCAACTCTATCCAATCTTGATGGTTAGTCCGCCACCCTGTGGTGACAATCAAATTCTTGCCAATCTGTCACAGGAATTCGCATTGGTTTGTAATGAACTAGATGTTCCGTATCTTGATGTGTTTTCCAGTTTGCTAAAGTCACCAATCTGGCTAGCAGAAGCAAAAGCTAATGATGGCGCTCACCCAAAAGCAGATGGTTACGCGGAATTTGCTGCGATCGTCCAAAACTGGGAAGGTTGGTTAAATTGGTTTACACCTTAAAAAATGCATTTATTGCATAGCGTTTTAATTCCGCCCCGCTTCGCTAACGCAGAACGCACGTCGCATTCTATTTAAAAATTTTAAAACTTTCTCAATCAACAACATATCTATGACCTTACCAACTATCAATCTCGGTAAAACTGGATTGACCGTTTCGCGCCTCTGTCTCGGCACTATGACCTTTGGTTTGCAGACTGACGAAGAAACTTCCAGGCACATCCTCGACACCGCCGCCGATGGTGGTATCAACTTTTTAGATACAGCCGACGTTTATCCCCTCGGCGGTGGGCTTGCTACTGCGGGACGCACCGAAGAAATTGTTGGGCGCTGGCTCAAAGGCAAACGCGAACATTTTATTTTGGCTACCAAATGCGTCGGTCGAGTTGGCCCTGCACCTTGGGATCAGGGGGCTTCGCGGAAACATATTTTGGATGCGATCGATGCTTCTCTGCAACGCTTGGGAACTGATTATATCGACCTGTACCAATTGCACTCCGATGATGCTTCAACCCCTCTTGATGAAACTTTGGAAGCGCTGGATGCAGTGGTTCGTGCTGGCAAGGTGCGCTACATCGGGGTTTCCAACTTCTTAGCTTACCGACTCGCCCGCGCTTTGGGTCGTGCCGAGACGGGCAATTTAACCAAGTTCATCTCAATTCAGCCCCGCTACAACCTGTTATTCCGCGAAATTGAGCGAGAATTATTGCCTCTTGCCAAAGAAGAAGGACTGGGTGTAATTTCTTACAATCCTTTGGCGGGTGGTCTACTTACAGGCAAACACAATTTTACTCAAGGCCCCACATCAGGTACGCGTTTTACGCTAGGTGCTGCCGCAGAACGTTATCAAGAACGCTACTGGCGCGATCGCGAATTTAATACTGTCGAAGATTTACGCACAGTAGCAGATTTGGCGGGATTGTCCCTCACCACCTTAGCAGTAGCTTGGGTTTTATCTAATCCCATTATCACTGCCCCCATCATTGGCGCTAGCCGTCCAGAACAACTTGCTGACAACCTCAAGGCGGTAGAACTAAAACTTGACGACAATTTGAAACAAAAATTAGACGACATAACCGCCGAATACCGAAGAGGAGATTCTCTTCGTTAGAAACTAGGGACGCAGCGAATAACAAATGACAAATGATTCAAATCAGAAATATCTCATGGATAAAATAGCTATGATTAAACGCCGTCGTTTTCTCCATGTTGCTACTTCCGGTCTATGTGGCTTTTCTATGGCATATCTGTTAGGAAGTTGTAGCGAACAAAGCCAACAATCTTCTTTGATCAATAGTATTAATGCCAGTGAAAATTCCCTTGGGATAAAAACTAAAGTTCTACGCATGGGATATCAGAGTGCGGGGGATCTTTTCAGAAATCGGAAAGTTTTAGAGAAACGCTTGGAGTCATTGGGCATTAAGGTAGAATGGGCGCAATTTGTCCAAGGGCCCCAACTGATGGAAGGGATGGCTGCGGGAAAAGTTGACGTGGGATCGGTGGGAGAAACACCACCAATTTTTGCACAAGTGGCTGGCTCAAAACTTGTTTATGTAGTCGGTACACAAAGAGACCAAAGGACAGGGACAAGTAGTGTTATTGCCGTTCCCCCTGAGTCTCCACTTCAAAAGTTTGAGGATATCAAGGGTCAAGAAGTTTACTTTCAAAAAGGCTCGGCATCGCACTACTTTATTATCAGAGCGTTGCAATCAATCGGCTTGACCCTTAAAGATATTAAAATCAGAAGTTTGCCGACTATTGAAGCACGGGCTGCTTTTCTCGAAGGTAAAATTCCAGTTTGGATGACGGGAGATCCACACTATGCGATCGCTCAAAAGATGGGTCGAATTCGAGTGCTTAAAGATTCTGTTGGGCTAGATTCTCCTGGTGGCTATTATATTGCTGATAGAAAGTTTGCCGAAGAAAATCTTGGCTTGCTAAAAATTATCATTGAGGAGCTTAATAAGCTCGACAAATGGGCAGAGGCAAATCGAGGCGAAGTTGCCAAATTGATGATAACAGAACAAAAGCTCGATCCAGATGTGGTAGAAATAGCGATGTCTCGGCGTACTTTCGCAGGACGCAGAGGACTTAGCCCTGCACTAATTAAGGAACAACAACGTGTGGCAGATTTGTTTTTTGACGAGGGTGTAATACCAAAGAAAATTAATATTCAGGAAGCGTTACTCCCGCCTGATATCTATGCTGCAATCACACCAAAAGAAATTATGGTCTAGTGGAGTACTTCTAAAAGTCTCTAATGCCATCGGACGGCTTATCGAGTCGTCCATTTTTATCTGGTAGAAAAGTTAAAATGATGCTAAGAGATCGGCTTTCATGACGAAAAAAGCTAGACAATCTAAATCCTTTCAACGTGCTCCTGATGCACCAGATTTACCATCAACTCCATTTAGGTTCATTTTGTATTTCGTGAACCAGTTTCGCTGGTGGTATGTGTTAATGGTGATCCTGGAGATAATACACGCAACCTGTGGCATTATGTTGCCTTATGCTATTGGCGAGATTATCCGGGGCGTGGCGCGATCGACGGGCGACAACAAGCCGATTTTTGATGCCATGAAGCAACCCTTGATGTTATTCATCGGCTTGAGTGTGGGTGAAGTGGTATTTGGGCGATCGGCTGGACTCTTGCAAACGATTCTCCATCCCATCCACCGACAGCACATTGTGCGATCGCTATATGCCTACTTGCAACACCATTCACATCGCTACTTAAGCAGCAGTTTTTCTGGGGCATTGGCACATCGAATTAGCGAAACTTCTCTAGGTGTTACCCAGACGATGCAAATGATGATTACTGAATTTATGCCAGTAATTGTTGTGTATACCGTCGCCACGACAATACTGTATCGCGCCTATCCTCCACTGGCTGCACTCGTGGGAATATGGGCAGTTCTCTTCATCAGTATTTCGTTCTGGCTGGCAACTCGCTGCCGATTTTACTCCCGGAAAGCCGCAGCCGCCAGAAGTGAGACAACTGGCATCATTGTAGATACAGTCACGAATCTCACTAGTAGCCGACTATTTGCTCGCTTTGGTTTTGAACGACGTTATTTGAATGAGCAATTAAGGCGCGAACTCAAACACGTGAGAGAGTCCAACTGGTATTCAGAGCGCATTCGCTGGTTTCAGTTCATCTCAGCAGCTATTCTAAAAATTAGCACACTGTATTACTCGCTTTCTCTTTGGAGTCAAGGAGCGATCGCTACTGCTGACTTTGTTGTAGCAACTAGCTTATCACTGTTGATCATCAGTGAAGCGCGCAATTTGAGCCGCCGCTTTCTGGAATTTTTTGAACATGTTGGGAATGTCGCCAATGGTGTCTTCACCATCGTTCAACCGCACGAGTTGGTTGATCGCGAAAAAGCGATCGCCCACTCAATCACCCAAGGTAAAATTGAGTTTCGGCGGGTGAATTTCAACTACACAGATGAGAAGAAAGTTTTCAATAACCTTTCTGTCACCATCCAAGCGGGACAGCGTGTTGGACTAGTGGGCTTATCCGGCTCTGGAAAATCCACCTTTGTGAATCTGATTTTGCGTTTATTCGACCCACAATCTGGACAGATTATCATTGATGGGGTCGATATTCGAGACATGACTCAGGATGCCTTGCACGCTCAGATCAGTTTGATTCCCCAAGATCCGTCTCTGTTCCATCGCACTTTGCTAGAAAATATTCGTTATGGACGTTTGGATGCAACCGATGAGGAAGTAATCGAAGCTTCGCGAAAGGCTCATGCTCACGATTTCATCGTCCAAAGTAAGGATGGTTACAATTCTCTGGTGGGCGAACGTGGTGTCAAGTTGTCTGGAGGGCAAAGACAGCGGATTGTGATTGCTAGGGTAATCCTCAAAGATGCACCGATTCTGATTTTAGATGAAGCCACCTCTAGCCTGGATTCAATCACCGAAAAAGCGATCCAGGATACCCTCGACTTGGCAATGAATGGGAAAACGGTGATCGTAGTAGCTCATCGATTATCTACCATCGTTCATCTAGACCGGATTCTGGTGTTCGACAAAGGTCGGATTATTGAAGATGGTTCTCACACCAAACTGCTGGCACTTGGTGGCGCTTACTACAGGTTATGGAAAATGCAAGCAGGTGGATTTCTACCGGAAAATCTCGACGAGATTCGCAGTGGCACAGATAATATCGAAAAGGGAATGATCGCTTGACATTTAGCGCTACTTGAGGTTTATTTGCAAATTCAATTCAAGAATTGTCCGGGAAAGAGTTCACAAAACTAAAGTAATGTAATTGTTGAGCGCAGTCGAAACTCGGTTTATTGGTACTTTATTTTTACGCAAGTCCCTAAGTATACGGATGCAGGTGACAGGGGAACTTTTCCACCAGGGAAATAAAATACAGATGCGATCGCTTCCTTAAGAGGAGCAACGCGAAAAAGTGAGATTATCGTGAAATGAGCAGGGGAGTAAAGAGAAATTTTGAGTAATTTTTACGACTGTTATAGCCATCAATACACTTATTTATTTCTCTCCCCATCTCAAAACCCCAAAACGCGTAGACGCAACGCGGCTTGTCGTTAGACATCGCACCTCCACAAACCCCAAACGCGATTCCCGTTGAGCATAGAATATAGAAAAGCAAGTTATCTGTAATCTCTATGGAAAAGCTCAATATTAAAGAAGAAGCTCGAAAGCTAATTGATAAATTACCTGCTAACTCAACATGGGATGACCTCATGTATGGGATTTATGTTAGGCAAGTTGTGGAAGCTGGACTTGCTGAGAGTCAAGCTGGTAAAGTAATTTCCGTACAGGAAGTTAGGGCAAAATTTGGACTACCAGAGTGAAAGTTTTTTGAACAGAAACAGCAGTAGAAAACCTATCGGCAATTTATACTTACATTGCCCAGAATTCACCTCGGTACGCAACCAGGATTATCGACCGTATAACCAAACGTTCCCAGCAGCTTGCGAATTTCCCTCTATCTGGTCGAATTGTACCAGAGTTTGAAACCGAGCAAATTCGGGAAGTTATTGAAGGTTCATATCGAATTATCTATTACATCAAGCCCGAACAAATTGATGTACTTGCTGTTATACATGGGGCACAGGAAATTACACCAAGTATAGAATGAATAGCGATCGCACTCCCAAACCAATCAAGCAAACGCGATTCCTGCGGACAGCTTCGCTAACGCACCTCCACAAAACCCAAAACGCGATTAGATCGCCCATATCCCCACCTACTCCGGTAAACCCTCTAAAATCTCTCGCGTCACCGTAGCCATATATTCATCCTGATACTCAACATATATCTCCAAGGCTGTCTGCAAATTAGCCCTAGCTTCCGCGTAATTCTCCTGGGTTTGTGCAAACAATCCTAATTGTCTGTAAGTGCTAGCACTCGAATAGCGATCGCCAAATTCGATATATATTTCCAGGGCTTGTTGATAATAATCCCGTGCCTGGTCATATTGGCGCAATTCTTGGGCAACCATTCCCAAGTAGTGGTAAGTCCTAGCATTGGAATAGCGATCGCCAAATTCGATATATATTTCCAGGGCTTGTTGATAATAATCCCGTGCCTGGTCATATTGGCGCAATTCTTGGGCAACCATTCCCAAGTAGTGGTAAGTCCTAGCATTGGAATAGCGATCGCCAAATTCGATATATATTTCCAGGGCTTGTTGATAATAATCCCGTGCCTGGTCATATTGGCGCAATTCTTGGGCAACCATTCCCAAGTAGTGGTAAGTCCTAGCATTGGAATAGCGATCGCCAAATTCGATATATATTTCCAGGGCTTGTTGATAATAATCCCGTGCCTGGTCATATTGGCGCAATTCTTGGGCAACCATTCCCAAGTAGTGGTAAGTGCTAGCACTCGAATAGCGATTGCCAAATTCGATATCTATTTCCAGGGCTTGTTGATAATAATCCCGTGCCTGGTGGAACTGTCGCAACTGTTGGGCAATCCTTCCCAACTGGTGGTAAGTCCTAGCACTGGAATAGCGATTGCCAAATTCGATATCTATTTCCAGGGCTTGTTGATAATAATCCCGTGCCTGGTGGAACTGTCGCATATTCAGAGAGACATTACCTAAATAATGCAATGAATTGGCGACAGCACGACAATTTTCCTGCTTTTTGGCAATATCTAAAGCTTGTTGATGATAGCTGTTTGCACTTTCAAACTGTCGTTGCTGCCGATAGCTTTTACCTAACTGATTGATAACTTCGATTTGTAAGGAATAATCAGGAAATTGGTTGGCAATTTTCCCAGCTTTTTCTAAATATTCTCTAGCTTTGATTGGTTTGTGCTGGCTTAAATATGCTTTGCCCAATTCATTTAAAATATTACAGCAATTACGGAGATGTTCTGGGCTGGGTATTTCTCCAGTTGGGTGATATTCCATCAACAGTCCATGTAATAAATCGATCCGTTCTTGTTGTTCTGGTGTTGGTAAGCGTTCTATATTTATGTCTGTATTCAGAGTATTGGCAATTGCCCTATCTCTAGTCAATTCTGTGGTTTTAAAGCGAAATAAACCTGATTTCCAAGCCCAAAAATCAGGTGCAAATTTTGCTAACCGCGAAATTGCATAATCTGGCAAGATAAATAAAAGCGGATGGGGTACGGTTTGACGATAGGAATCGCGGACGAAGTTTAAATCCTGTAAAACTGGTGGATAATCTCCAAAAACACCAATCGATTTTTCTAAATTCCGAATTAATAAAACAAGTTTTTTATTTGTTTCTTTGGTAATCTCGGCTAATTGCTCCACCAATTCATCCCGCAAAAATCGCAAATTTCCATCAGGAAAATCTAAAACCACAAATTGGATTTCTTCACATTGAGGATTCTGTTGCAATCCAGCAATTAATAGGTCTATATCGGGTGTAAAATTAATTTCAATAAAGCCTAATGTAAATTTTTCTGCAAAATCGACAAATGTCACTAATTCAGCAAATTCATCTTTATTATAGGCAATAAATTTACCTATTTCTGCTTGAAGTTCACTGTTTTTGTACTGATTGGAGAGCTTCTTGGAAGAACTCATTTCGCTTCACCACTGGATTTGGATAATTCCACCGTTTATCACCGTTATATTCCAATACGGAAGTATTAAATAACATTAATTGTCCAATTTCATCTTTGCTGACATTTTTAGTTAAGCAAACCTGAGCCAAATGAGCGTAATGTTCTTCAGGAATAAACCGCTCAAAACTAAATTGTTGCTGTTTAACTGCATACTCTATATCTTCGGAGATAATTTTTGTATGTTTTCGGGTACTCGCTGTTTGACATGCAGAGCGCATCATTTGCATTAACTGACGCACATGCCCACCACTTGCTTTTGCTAATTCTAATAATTGATTACGGCTCTCGAAAATTGCATCAATATCAACCCGCTTTTCAATTACACTTGCCATCGCATCTAAGCCCGTCTGATCGTAATTTAAATCGCATTTATGCCGTTCAAATTTATAGATATTAATCATCGGTATAATATGAGGATCACCATCAAACTGATTTAAGGGATTTTTCGGCGAGCAAAGAATTGAAATTGGTACTGTATAAATGATTGTACAATTTAATTCTTGCATCTGAGCCGCATAATCAAAGAACAAATGTTCTGCTACGGCAGGAGGAACCCGATCTAAATTATCGAAGATAATTAATAAACCTTTACATTGAGGAAATTTTTGCCTCAATTTTGCGTAAGCGTCGCTTAATAACAGATTAGTATCAGATTTGAGGCGAGATAAATCTTTTTCTAGAGTTTGCCGAATAGTTGTCTTTTGCTTGTCCGAGCCTTTAATTTGTGCCAGCAATTTGACCATTAGTTTGGCGAGAAATGGCGCAGTAGGGCTGAGAGTGGCTTCTGCCTCGACGTTGACTGATTTTTCGACACTTTGCTCGTTTTCTTGAGTAATGTCTTTAAACCATGATTCAAAACTTTTTAATAAAGCTTGATTAAAAGTTAAACCTAGTTTTCGTAATTCAAATTCAACTTGTTTAATTACAATCAAATATAAATCTGTATACCGGGTATCATTAATATCTGTCTCTTCGTTCGCTTCTAAATAAATAACCCGATAATTATTTTCCCAAAGACTCTGAATTTTTTTTAACTCCGTACTTTTTCCACAACCGCGATGTCCGGTAAATAAAATTGTTGTAAAATCACCTGCTTCTTGAAAATCCAAAATTGTACTGACATTATCAATAGCCGAAGTTTTCCGCACCAGCGACAGATCGACATAATACCGTTCCATTTCTGCTGGTTCAAGCGGCTCAACATTACAAGCCAAAAAAGCCGCTCTAAGAGTATTTGCACGCTGAAAAATTGACTGAGACATTGTTTTGGGCAGATAACAATCATCAACTTCTAAATTTTAAGCGATCGCCCATCAAATTTAGCAAATACAGCTATAAAACTCATAAAACTCCGCGCGCAAGTTCAAAAATTAGTTATGATTCCTACGTGTGTCGCAGACAAGCAATCGCATGGAATAGTTTTTAGTTGGAGATTTTGCGATCGCTTCGCTTTGTTTTGCTCGCAATGACATATAAAAAAGTGGGATGCTCCCACAGAAAGTGCGATCGCAATAAGTTTAGAAGGATTGAATTTACCTTAACAGTGTTGCTTTTTTTTGAACAGTGACAACAGCAAACACACGAATCCCATTACTACCAACGACACTGAAGAAGCAGGTTCTGGGACAGGCTGAGGGTTTTGCACAGGCTGATAATTGATGAAATTTTCTTGAATTGGGCTGAGTGATGCCAAAAGTTGCTCAATATCGCTAGATATATCAGTGTCATTACCAACACTTTTAGAAGAGATGAGGCGTTTAAAGGTTTGGCTACTTGATACATCAAAATTCCCTGTGAACCCAAGAAAATTTTGACCTACTTTACCTATAAGAGAGTCAATCAGATTGTTAACATCAGTTTTTATTCCTAGTGGGGATAAATTTAAACTGCTGATATTGTTAGCGTTTCCAATCTTTGTGTTATCAGTCTTTGTTAACCAATTGCCATTACCAATAATTTCATTTCCATTGGTAAAAACCCAGTTACCATTACCAATAATTGTGTTATTAGTACCGAAGTCCCAATTGCCGTTCCCAATGGTTGCGTTGTCACTGCCAAAGTGCCAATTACCATTACCTAATGTTGAATTATTACTTCCATCGTCCCAATACCAGTTGCCGTTACCAAGAGTTGTGTTACTCTTTCCAAATAGCCAGTTGCCATTACCGATGGTTGCGTTGTCATTATTAAAGTTCCAGTTACCATTCCCAATGGTTGCACTGTTACTGCCATAATCCGAATTAAAATTACCAATAGTTGCGTTATTATTACCAAAATTCTTGTTACTTTTCCCAATCGGTGCGTTGCTCTGATTAAAGGTTTGGCTACCTGAATTAGATGTATTCCCAATGTTACTAAAGAGTATATTGTTACCAAGAACTTCTTTCAACGGATCGAAAGGCGATTGTTGAAGCAGACTTCCAGCACTTGCTATAGGATTACTTCCTCCTGGAATCGCATTACCACCGCCTAAAAACGGATTACTACCGCCTGCAAATGGGTTGGTAGCCCCACCTGGAATCGTATAACCACTGTTTGCAAAAGGATTACTACCTCCTGCCAATGTGTTGTCAATACCTTTGAAAAAGTTATCACCTAAAATTGACTTTAATCGATCAAAGATTAATTGCTGAAGCCCACTGCCAGCATCGCCTGCAAACGGGTTAATACCGCCACCTGGAATGGGATTGTTACCGTTACCTAATAACAGATTGCTACTACCTGTCAACAGGCTCCCTTCAGCAGACAAACTGCCATTGGGAGCAAAGGAACTAACGCTGTTAGGGACACCTGCACTTAAGAGAACTCCACCATTAAGGGGATTGACAGCAGACTCTTCCATTGGCGCTAATTTTCCTATCTTTAGTTAAAAATTTAGTAAGGATTCAGTACTTTTTATAACAATTATGAATTTGCTAAACCCAAAATCTCTTTAAAATAAAGGCTTTAATTATCTTACTGTCAAACTAACAGAAAATATTGCTTAAATTATTACCTATAAAGAGTTACAGGACATAAAACAGCAAACTAGTACAATAAGGCAGAAGGCACATCAACGATAATAATACACCCTTTTGAGCTTTATCGAATGGTATGTTTATTTGCGCCAAACTGTACTAGCATACTATGTACTGAAGAACTCATTATTGTTCCGTCTATTTATCTGCTCATTTTTGCAAGGATTCTATTAAGCAAACGGGATTTATTGACCGCTAAATGGTAGGGTTTGACCACCACCAAATGGGGAGGTTTGTCCACTACTACCAAATGGGGAGGTTTGTGCATCACTACCTAATGGTAGGGTTTGTCCACCAGCAAATGGAGAGGTTTGTCCACTACCACCAAATGATAGGATTCCTCCACCACCCAGTTCCTTGTCAAGCCTTGAGTCAACTACCTTGTCAATAGTAACCCTCAAATCGAATCCGTTTGGTATTTCACTTGTGCTAATACCATAGGTCTGGCTACCAGCACCAGTCAAAGGGTCGCTACCAGTACCTTGGTTACTACCACCTGCGGATGGGTTCCCGCCACCAGCACCAGTCAAAGGGTCGCTGCCACCACCTGCGAATGGGTTGCCGCCACCTGCGAATGGGTTGCCACCGCCTGCGGATGGGCTACTACCACCTGCGAATGGGTTGCCACCACCTACGAATGGGTTGCCACCGCCTGCGGATGGGCTACCACCACCTGCGAATGGATTCCCAGCACCTGCGGATGGGTTGCTGCCACCTGCGGATGGGTTCCCACCACCTGCGAATGGGTTCCCACCACCTGCGGATGGGTTTACACCCCCTGCAAAGATATTCCAGAAGTTGTCGCCAGCGAAGGGATTACCACCATAGGCTAAATCAGGGTTACTACCACCGCCAGCACCACCGCCACCAAATGGGCTACCACCACTTTCTCCATTACCAACACCACTGAATATCTTGGGGAGGTCTTTCTCAGGGATAACTTCACTCAAGCGACCGAAGGGCGAATCTCTAATCGGATTATTCTCACTAGTAGGGGAGTTGCTGCTACCACTATTACTTGAATTTTCTGCCATTAGAATTAATCCTCTTATTGTTTTGATAAAATTCTTGCTAGCATCGCAACATAAAATAGACAAAAATTAAGTCTGTTTTGTCATTTTGATTTGTTGTCTTTTTGTTAGCAAAGCTAGTTAGTAGCTATTAGATTATTTGATTATCTTGGTTAAGTGGAGATAATCGATTTTTAATCAATGCTACTTACACTTACAATCTATGTGATTTAATTTTGAAGGGCAATGAAAAATATTTTGATGAATTTATCAAACTTGTAGATATTTTTAGACAATGATTTAAAAAGTTAACTGATATGTTTGTATAGTCAAAATTAAATTTGGTTAAATATTATATTGCAATGAACAATGTTTGGGTAAATTTGCCAAATTTTTAGGTATTTAATTAATTTGCGTTTAACCGATGTTCTATCACTTTTATCTGATGTAATACTGCCAGACTGATAACAATAAATAGCACGGTTCCTGGCACTCTGGAATACGTTGCATAATATTAGCACCACTACGAAGTGCAGAGATTACTTCAGATAAATCAGCAAATTCAATCCCGGAATTGTGCGAGAAAGTGTCCACAAAACTAGCGTAATGTAAATTAAACCCAAACTCCATTGATACCAAGCAAGTGCAGAGATAATACCTGGTAAATGTTCATCTCGCAGGCGAATATCATTAAATCCTAATTTAACTAAGTTGTTGAGACTAAAATCATAGTAGTTGAGCCAGTTCCAACGGCGATCGCACAACAAGGGCATATATCGTTCACGAAACGTCTGATTCCTTGGTATGACTGGCAAACGCCCAATCAATAATCGTAACTGGCGAAATGTGCCGTCTTCTGTAAAGTAAGAAACGTCCATTAAGTCATGATAACGACCTTGTTGGTAAAGTCGGATCAATAAAGCCATTGGGACGGGGACAATAATTATGAAAAGACATCCCAATGTCAGCCAAGGTTGTTCAGCATTGCGAAAGATCGCTAGTAAGCTGAAGAATTCTAAAATGCTAAAACTGACTAATATCGAAATGGTTTCGTAGGATGTGGGAATAATTGGTACGGGATGCAGCCGACGGTAGCGATCCACTAGCCAAAATAGTAAGCCGAAATAAGCGATCGCTAATCCTCCTACGCCAAACACTAACCAAAAATTTGTCCCATAGCCACTCAACAACAGCAATACACTCAACGCCAACCAACTCCAAGCTTGCAGCAACCACCCAACTATAGAAAGGGTTTCGCCAACAATTAAGCGATCGCTTAGTTTGGTATATTTTTCTAAATCGATGTCTGCTATGGTGAGTAACTCACTACTGTTGCGAAAGGATTTTACCAGACGACGCTGGGCGATCGCTTGGGCTTGAGTTGCAGAAAAACCCAGATTAATCAAACTGGCAACAGTTGCACTATTAATATTTGTAGCCGTCAAACGATGGCCAAATTCGATTAATCGCAGTCGTTGTTTTGTGTATTCCAGTTCATTTGCATCGGCAACTTGCTGCTGCTGACGGAAATTTTGCCCCAAATTCCGCAAGATGTTTTGATTACCTTGTAATGTTGGGATGCAGAACATCTTACCAATCTCACCGGGATTACCTAAAATTTTCGCTTGGTTAGAGTTAAAAGTTAAACCAGATACGCTTAAACAAGCCTCCTTAGCAAACCTGGCATCACTAAAATCTGCAAGGTTCAGAATATTTGCACCTTGCAGATTTACCAATTGGTTAAACTCCGCTTCTCGGAAGCTTACAGATTGCTCGAAAGTCGCTTCTGTTAAAAGGAGGAACTGATTAAAATCTGCTTTAGTAAACTGGGCTTGATTGGCAAAATCCACTTCAGAAAAATCAGCATTTCCTTGCCATTGGACACTACTAAATTTAGCCAACTGTTTAAAAGTTGCTTGGTTAAAGTTGGCAGTTGTCTCAAAGATACTACCTTGAAAATCAGCCAGTTCCCGAAATTTAATTTTTTTAAAGTTAGCTTTCTCAAAAAATATACTGCCCTGAAAATTGCTTGGTTGCTGGAAGTTAGCACTGGTGAAACTAACAGGACGAGCAAATCTGGTTTGAGTCCAGTCAGTAGGTTGGAGAAAAGTTGCACCTTGGGCATCAACAGACTGAAGAAAAAAAGTATTGGAGAACTTCACTTCGCCATTGAAGCGAGTTTGCACCAGTGTTAAGACACCACGAAAGACAGCGATTTCACTGGCTGGGGTTGACTCTGTTCCCAGAAGCGATCGACAATCTTTAGAGTTGGGTAAAGCGATGGCGAGTGACTCTAGACAAACGAAGCGCAAACGTTCTAGTTTTTCTTGTTCGGTAGGGGTGAAAATAGGTGCAATGGCTTTTGCATACAATGGTGTTCTTAAACCCAAATCGCTGCCGACAAAATCCCCCAGAATCAAAGCATTGCTGAGGTCTAAACCCAGAGGTTTTGTACCGAGTTCTTTTCGCAGAAGTTGGTAAAAAGCATCACGAAAGCTGGCGTTTTCTGGGCGTAAATCGATCGCCATTTTTTGCAAATCTACGGTCAAATTTCCTTCGCGGAGTGTCGGTGTGCGTAGTCGTTCTTGCAATAATTCTAAGGTTAAGGGTGTGCGTTCTGGTTGTGTTTGTGCTGCCGAAGCTGGTAGGGGAAGGAGGAGTAAAACGCAAAGGAACGCTAAGGGAAGCGCAGAGGTACGCAGAGAAACTCCTTTGTGTACCTTTGCGTTTAACCTCTGCGTACCTACCCTGCGGGAAGGCGTTCGCGTAGCGTCTCGTAGAGAAGCGCCTATGCGTTTAAAAGATAAATTATGCAAATTCGTCGCTAATCAGCAGAACAATTTTACCTGCCACAGACCCACTTTCAATTAATTGGTGGGCTTTAGCTGCTTCTTTTAAAGGAAATTTGTGACTGACATGGATTTTTAATTTGCCTTCATCGATCCAAGTGGCAGATTGTTCGAGAATTTCTGCATGATGGTGGAGACTATCTTGTAATCCTAGCAATGCTGGTGCCAACATGAATTCTAAACCGATGCGGAGGTTGCGAGTTCTAGCAGTTTTCCAAACAGTGTTGGCATCTGGTTCGAGAATGGTAACAATATCGCCATAGACTCGCACTGCGGGGAAGGTTTTGTGAAAAGTTTCGCCGCCTACGGTATCAAAAGCCAGGTCTACGCCTTCGCCGCCAGTCCAATCTAATACCGCTTGCACAAAGTCTGTTTGTTTGTAAAAAATTACATTATCGGCACCGAGTTCTTTGACGAAATTAGCTTTTTCCTCAGAACCCACTGTGGTGGAAACAGTAGCACCTTTGAGTTTCGCCAATTGAATTGCTACATGGCCGACACCACCAGCACCCGCATGAATCAAAACCCGTTCCCCAGGTTCTAATCGTCCTCGTTCATATAACGCTTCCCAGGCGGTGATTAATACTAAAGGCGCTGCTGCTGCTTCGGCAAAGGAGATAGACGCGGGTTTACGTGCCACAAACCGCTCATCGACAACGGTATATTCAGCGTAATTTCCTTGGTGTGCGCCTAGGCCCCCATAGCAAAAATATACTTCATCACCTGCGCGAAAACGCTGAACGCCAGCACCCACTGCTTCGACAATACCTGCACCATCACATCCTAAAATAGTCGGCGTGCGATCGGGGTAGAAACTGCCTCGACTCCGAAGTTTAGTGTCAATGGGGTTAATACCAGCCGCCACCAAACGCACTAAAAGTTCAGTATTCCCCACAGGAACAGCAGGGTTTGGCACATCCTGTACTTGCAGAACTTCGGGACTGCCAGCTGCTGTCATCAAGACTGCTTTCACAACTCTTTCCTCCTGGCTTTAGATGCACGTTCTTATGCAACTTTAGCGTAAGAGGGTGAACACAAAGCTATGTTTGAGGGAAAACTGCGATTTTTGACGACCAGGTGCGATCGCCCTACATCTACATTCAACAAAAAACAAGCGACTGAAGCTTTGAAGATTATCCCTTAATTACTTCGCGCGATGTGCGACTTATTCTTAAAACCCCTCTCCAAACCTCTCCCCGTTGGCGTTAGCCTGCCGTTAGGCAAGCGGAGAGAGGCTTTAAGTCTTGCTCCCCTTCCCTTGTAGGGAAGGGGCTGGGGGTTAGGTTTGAGAGAAAGTTGCACACCGCGTTACTTCTAAATTCAATATATATTCTCACGGTAAGTAACATTTGTTTATTTTTGACTCATAATCGAGCCATTTTGTAAAGTCGCCAAACTCCTACTTCACGATGGCGACAGCCTGATGAACAGATCGAGTAAATTAAGATAAGTAAAGAAAACGCTTTGAACTAAATGGCAGCTCTAAGCTTACAAGAAATTTCTACTCAGTTAGAAAGTCCGAATTTACGCGATCGCATGGTAGCCCTTGCTAATCTGCGTCATGTTGCGGCTGAGGATGCAGTACCTTTGATTAAAAAGGTACTAGACGACGAATCTTTGCAACTGCGATCGATGGCAATATTTGCTCTGGGAATCAAGCCAACGCCAGAATGTTATTCTATTTTGGTAAAAATTCTCGAAAATGACCCCGATTATGGTATACGCGCTGATGCCGCTGGTGCTTTAGGATATTTGGGTGATGCCAGAGCCTTTGAGGTGCTTTCACGGGCATTTTATGAAGATACTGATTGGCTAGTGCGATTTAGTGCAGCTGTTTCTCTAGGTAATATTAAAGATCCTCGTGCCCGTCAAATTCTTCTTCAGGCATTGGATAGCAAAGAAGTCGTATTACAACAAGCTGCAATCTCTGCACTGGGAGAAATTCAAGACATCGAGTCTGTAGATAAGATCCTGCGCTTTGCCGAATCAGATGATTGGTTAGTCAGGCAGCGTTTGGCAGAAGCCTTGGGAAATCTTCCCACTCCCAAGAGTGTCTCAGCTTTAAAATACCTGGAAAAAGACAATCATTTCAACGTTGCTGAGGCAGCCAGAATTGGTCTCAAGAAGCTTGAGGAAATAGGCAATCAAGCTTAATATTAAAGCCTCCTACTACCTTTTAATAATAATTAAGTGGGAATTTTAGCATTTTGATGCAGGGTAATTTCATTCATGAATATTGAAGAGTTTTTTCAGTTAAGTACTGGTAAATGGTTTTCTCATCGTACTAGTCAACATTTGGCTTTTAACCAATCGGAACATAGCAAGTCAGATATCATCATTGAGGCGCTGCCATTAGATCATCCAGAAGCAGTCAAGCTGTGTCAAAGTTACAACATTAATCCTAGTTCTGCTTCCTGTGCTACCAAAATTACCTGGAACGGCACAATGGACAAGGATCAAACAAAACATAGTGGTTCAACTGTGTTAGTTTCGGTACCTGATGCGGATAATCCGGCCCAAGGGAGGTTACTGCGAGAGATAGTTGATGCCAATAAAACTCCAGTTCCCGGACGCTATAAATTTGACAGTGATGGTGCTTTAATCCTAACTACAGAGGATGAAACCATCTTTTCAGAGGAACGGCTGTGGTTTGCTAGCCCCAATTTGCGAATGCGGGTAAACGTCCTCAAAAGTTTTGGTGGATTTAGTATCACTTCCTTCACTTCTGAGATTCGTATGGGTGGCTTTCCACCAGCCGAGAAGGTTTCCGAGGCGGCTAATTCAGTATCTAGTTAGTTCGAGCGTAAATATTCCCCCCGTTTCTGGCTACGGTTTACACAGTAGGCGTTTCTGGGGGGAATTAAGTAGAGATGGGTTAGGGAAAGTTTTGATTAAGCCTGTAATACCTTAAACCACTTATTCAAAACTGTGCTGATGGTTTTCTTAATCTGATGGTTACGACTCCACTTTTGGAATGCCATTTCATACTCTTCACCTTTGATTTGAAAGGTATTCCAGACATCAAGCGCTACAGGCAATCCGCAGAATAGCAAAATGTACAGCGACCAAGAAATTCCGCCACCTGTGATTAAATCAAGCAGTATAAAAAAGCCAGTGGAAATTGCATATTTGCTTAGGCGTTTCTGAAATCTTCTGATGCGATAAGCGTCAAAAGCTTTTCGTTGTTGGAGTTGCCCCTGTTGTGCAACCCAATCACGTTCTGCTAATTTTAAAGACTCAGGTGAAATTTCTAACTCAGCAGCAATTTCTAATATATGCTCATAAGAAAATTCTGTGTCTTTATCATCTGCTTGACGAGCGATCGCTAAGTGCAGAATTTGTTGGACATCTTCTTGGCTATACGAGCGGATGCTTTGAGGTTCAAACGCCGTCATAATTCTTTCTCTTATATTACTTTTAATAGAAATTTGCTGCCCGATAGATTTTAAGCAGCTACGCCAGTACTATCTCTATTATTCTTAGATTAACAAATCTAGATGCTGTCCGGCATTTAATGTATGGGATTTTTAACTTTGGGTATAGGGTAAAGAGGCAGGGGGCAGGAGAGCAGAGGGGCAGAGGGGCAGGGGAGCAGGGGAGCAGGGGAGCAGGGGAGCAGAGGGGCAGGGGGGCAGAGGGGAAAAATTTACTGCAACTTCTTCTTGGTTACTGAGCGTAGTCGAAGTGCAGCCTCTCGTAGAGAAGTGCTGCTTCCCCATTTCCCCACCAATATAAAGACTCTCCAAATATCCAAGATATTATCAAATGCAGCAGAGCATAATAACGAAATAACAAGCATTAACAAGGATGTAACTCAATGGTTGAAGAAAATGGATCAATTCGTACCCTATCGGTTGATATTGGCGGTAGTGGCGTTAAGGCGATGGTTTTGGATATTACGGGGCATCCTGTAACGGAAAGGGCGCGTTTAGATACACCGCAACCTGCGACACCGGAGGTTGTAATTAATGCAATTGTAGTTTTAGCTGCCGCTCAAGGTGAATTTCATCGCGTTTCGGTCGGTTTTCCCGGTGTGGTGCGGTGTGGAGTTACGGAAACAGCGGTAAACTTACATCCAGATTGGATCGGATTTGATTTGGAAACAGCATTATTAAAACACTTAAACAAGCCTGTACGGGTGATTAATGATGCAGATATGCAGGGATTTGGTGCGATCGCAGGTAAAGGTGTTGAATTAGTTATTACTCTGGGTACAGGCTTTGGTTCGGCTTTATTTGTGGATGGTAAGCTGGTACCGAATATGGAAATGGGGCATCACCCGTTTCGCAAAGGAGAGACTTTTGAGCAGCAGTTGGGGCGTGCAGAGTTAGAAAAAATTGGTGAGAAAAGATGGAATAGGCGTTTAGAAAAAGCGATCGCATCTTTGCAACATCTGTTTAATTATGATTACCTTTACATTGGTGGTGGTGAAGCTGTGAAAGTGAATTTACAGCTACCGTTAAATGTTAAACTCATCCCCAATATCACTGGTTTATTAGGCGGTATTGCTTTGTGGCGAGATGATAAAAGGTAAAAAGTTTTTCAATATCCACAACTGAGAGTACTCAGCGATATCTAAGGGCGGCCTACGCCTACACGCTTTTTGATTAAGGTGCATTCTTTCTCAAAGTTTCAAAATGATATAAAAATTAACACAGATTAGACAAGAGAATTGCACAAACATTATGTTCAGTGCCCCTGTGTGATTTTTTATGTGGTATCTAAACTTTAACTCAAATTCCATACCGTGCAACAAGGTTGTGCGGTTTCATTCTTTTGAGGTGAAAGTGTGCGCTTTTCGAGAATAGCTTGAAAGAGCGACATAAGTTGCAATACAGTTCAGATAAACCCAAAACCCTTATTGTAGAGACGCGATTTATCGCGTCTTCAAAGACCAATAATCCTTAACTAAAAGGTAAATTTGTTTGATGGCATTCCCTGGCGATCGTATAGTATGTTATTGTCTAACCCATTGATTTAGATAGTAGGTCTGATTACTTGATGGCTTGATTAATGATATTAATCTGATTAAATGGAATCGGAGGTGAGCAAATATGAACATAAAAATATTATCTAGAAAAATTAGTACATGACTTTTTTATTTGGTCAGTATGTACTATCCCGGACAAGAATAATGTTGTTGGTTAAAAAAAATTGCTTGAAATAAAATAAACTAAAATGAATGAAATTGGCCTGATGATGACGGGCGTATTAACAATAAGACAAGCATCTGGGGTCAATTTGCCACAGCAGCAATTATTGCAAATGGAAAATGACGTAAACCAGTCAAAACAGAGTCAGTTAGAGATAGCGGCTAAAATTACGCCACCTGAATTTATGCAGACAGATGAGATTTCTCAGGCTTCTCTCTCAGCGCTGAAACCAGAAAAAGAACACATACTTCAGAAAATTAGCAAAAAGAATCTGGGACTAATTTCTTCTAACTTAGGTAAGCCTAAGAAGTCTTTTCAGTCTGGAGGTAAAGTCCGTACAAAGGCTACAGGAAGGTTCCAGAAGTTTAGTAGCCAACCTCTACCGACTCTTTATTTTGGTAGTTCTGGTATTGCTGTCAGAGCCTTACAACAGTTATTAGTGACTAACGGTTATGCTGTGAGAGTAGATGGGATTTTTGGCGCACTAACAGAGACTGCTGTCAAAGCCTTTCAAAATCAGCAAAATTTAGGTGTAGATGGAGTAGTTGGTCAACGAACTTGGAGTGCGCTAACAATTTAGTTAGAAGTTAGGAGTTATGAAACTTCGTATTATTCATAATTCCTGATTCATTTATGGAAATCTCAGAAAAAATCACTTTTGTAAATTAGTAATAATGCTGAAAACTTTCTAAAATATGGAGAACACAAATAACATTTTTACTGTCTTTTGAGGGCAATATATTTTCTTTAGCCATTACTACCGTTGATCTTTTCAAGACGCATTAACCATTGATTGAAATGCTGGCATTGCTGACGTATTGTATCCAACCCAATATCCATTGCAATCAAGGAGCCATGTAATGGCTTTTCATATCCAAGGCAACATCTAATAATTCGTTTAGATGGGGCTGTTGTCGGGCCTTCATTAATATGTTCAGGTGAAAGGAATAAGTCACGCTCTGCCTGTAGACTATCTACTATACTTTGGTCAAACCATGCGAGAAAAGCTTGTGGATTGCTGTACAGGAGTCCCTCAAACTCATGAACCAGTAAATTGGGGAGAAAATTTTGGTGTTTAATATCTGCGCTCATTTGCTGCTCAAGATATTCAGCTTTCTGAAATGGGTCATTCGTACTAGGCAGAGAACTGCTTCCTGGAAAATCATTTGGCAATCGATATAAATCAAACATCGTAGTGACGAACGCCGAAACATCCTCAAGGCATTTACGATTTAATTGCGGCTTGATCTTTGCATAGCTCACTACACCACCCTTATTTGTTGAGCTAGTTCGCACAAGAATGGGGTTGAGATATATCTCTTTTCGCTGAAGATGTTCGCAGAGTACTTCTTTTACAAAAGTTTCTTCCGTCTGTCCTTCTACAAAAACGTGTATTCGGATCATCGTGAAGGTCTCCCGCCAAGGATGTTCTTCTTCCACAGTTCTCCTAAGCTGTAGTCTTCAAGCCACTCGTGTAAATCATCCTCATTCAATCTTCGGAGGGATGATTTACCACGATCGCGATCTACAACAATTACATCTTTCGCCCTAAATTCATTGAGCAATTCAACCGACTGAGTTGAAACAATAACTTGTTTTTCTCTTGCGGCGGAACGCATTAACGATGCAAGAACAGTAATTGCATACGGGTGAAGACCTAGCTCAGGTTCATCAACCAAAATCGTTTCGGGCTGAAGGGAAGTAGGTTGCAAAAAGACAGTGGCCAGGCATATAAAACGAAGTGTTCCATCCGAAAGAAGATGAGCTTTAAACGGAATATCTTGACCTTGCTCGACCCATTCCAACTCGATCACCTCATTGTTTTGTGGAGAATGACGTAGATAAAAATCACCAAAGAAAGGAGCAACAAGTCGAATTGTTTTGACAATTCGCCGATAAGATTCCGAATAATTTTCACTTAACAAATATAGGAAAGCTGCAAGATTACGCGCATCAGAACGCAAGTAAACATTATCATTAATCTTGTGTGGTTGCTTCACATAAGCGCTGTCGCTTGTATCATGGAAATGATAAACCCGCCACTGCCGCATGGTGGGTAATATGTACTTGTCAATTCTTGTGCCACTGCCTCGTAAAGCCTTACTCTCAAAATGACCACTACCGATTTCACGCTCACCGCTCATATTCCACCAAAAAGATTCTTTGGAAAACATTAGACGGTTGTCTTGAGTTGGTTCAAGAGTAGCGAAGTACCCGTTGTTTCCAAAATAAAGCTCAATCTCTAGTTGCTCAGTTGTTTTACGGCCAAAATGCAAGATCGCATCGGGGCCACCCTGGCGGCTTACCAAAACTTGCAGATTCCTCTCAAGCATCTGCTGAACCATGCGAAAGAAGCCTATGAAGTTAGATTTACCTGCACCATTACATCCAATAAGTACGTTTAGTTTCAAAAGCTTAAGGTCACATTCAGCAATAGACTTAAAGCCTTTCAAAACAATCCTTGATAGTTGGCTGTCACTGGTCAGATCGCTCATGGAATGGTTTCCTGATTTTTAAGCTTTTGGACTGCTTATTTCACAAATAGACCTTAATAGTAATTGTGATTTAGCTCATCTAGCTAGGATCAGCACATTTTATCAAAAATTTCTCATATATCCGCATGAAATCTTGCTTGTTGACAATATCTTCTCCGTAGGCGTAGCCCATCGTAGACATTGCTTTCGGATCTGGAACACTAATCAAAAGGTAAATTCTTCTTATATCATGTCCGCTTGATTACTTACTAAACCCCAAGAACCCCACCCCGCCAAAGCTGCGCTTTGTCTCCCCTCCCGAAGAGCGGGGAGGGGCTGGGGGTGGGGTGCAATGACTCTGGGAATCATAACTAATTATGCGGACATGATATTATTCGATTAATATATAAATAAAGATTTTTGTCCACAGTAATTTAAATATCCTTACTATACGGTTTAGTTAAGCCCGCAATCCTTTTTAGAGACGTTGTATTGCAACGTCTCTACATATCAAAAATTCTTAAACCAAGCGTATTGAGTTAAATATGGAACAGCTTATCCCTTCTAACTTATTATCGGTACTGATGCTGCTCTAATAGCTGTTGCGCTCTTGGCTTGTAAATTAAATAGAACAAAGCCTCAATATAGCGCAATAAATCTTCCCGATTTTCCTTTGAGGTAAAGTTCCAGAAGCCATAAATCCGTGCTAATGATAACAGCTTGCTAGTGTGAATTTTCCAAGTATAGGTGCTATAAACTCGGTCAATTCCTCGTTGGGAAATTTCACTCCAATAGTTAGGATTTTGTTCGCATTTTGTGATGAAGTCCACAATTTTGGTGGCTGTCTCCTCTAAATTTGTTGGGTTAATTAAAAATCCATTCACCTTATCTTGAATAATCTCTAATGGCCCACCAAACTGTGTGGCAAAAGTCGGTAATCCTGAAACCATCGACTCTAAAATTGTCAAACCAAAAGCTTCAAATAAAGCTGGTTGTACAAAAATTCCCTGATGATCGGCAATGACTCGGTAAATTTCACCAGAATCAGTTTTAGTCAGGCGCACACCCAACCAACGAATCTTCCCGTGGAGATTGTACTGGTCAATTATTTGGTAGAGTTTGATAATTTCGTCACGTTCTTCGTTGTCGCCTGATTCTTCGACGCGTAATTTACCCGCTACCAAAATTAAGTTGCAATGCTCTTGTAATTCTTTACTTTGACCATAACATTCAGCTAAACCTGTGAGGTTTTTGATGTGGTCAAGACGCGCCATTGAGAAGAGAGGACGCTTGTTAGGATCGTCGAGTTTACCAAAGATTTGTGTGGGATCTTCCAGAGTAAAGAGGGTTTCTGCAAGGCGTTGGCGATCGCTCTCTACCCGGTCTTTATTTCGAGTGTAGGGGAAGTAATTATTTTCGTTTACTCCTGGCGGTACAACATTAAATTTGGGACTAAATAATTCAATGCCATTGGTAACATGATACAACTCCGGCATGGTGAAGCACTTATAAGATTCGTACTGTCCCACACTATCCGGTGTTCCGACAATTTCTTGGTAGGTGCTGCTAATCACAAAATTAGCAGCATTCATGGCAATCAAATCAGCTGTGAATTGCAAGGAAAAATGATATTTCTCCTCTAATTCTTGCCAGTAGAGGTTACTGAACAAATATTTAGATTTTTCCAAAGCATGGGCAACATTGCATTGAGTAACTTTCAGCCGTCGCGCCAGCAAGAATGCTATTAAATTCCCATCAGTATAGTTTCCAACTATTAAGTCAGGTGTGCCGTGAAATTCTGCCCGTAGTTCTCTTTCAGAATCAATGGCGAAAGTTTCTAGATAAGGCCAAAACTCAAACCGAGAAATCCAGTTTTGAGTCATGTTAGGGTTAAATTCCCGTAAAGGCACTCGCAAAATCCAGGCATTTTCAGTCCCGTGGACTTTTTCTAGCCGTTGATTACAAAGAGTACCATCACTATTGGGAATCAAACGGGTGAGAATAATTACCTTTGGCTCGACATTCAATTTCTCTAAACCCGCAAGCAGAACATCTTCTTGTAGCTGCTTCTCTAGGCTCTTTGCCTGGTCAAGGACGTAAACTACTTGACCGCCGGTATCGGGACGCCCTAAAACTCCCTCTTGCCCAAACCAACCGTGAGCTGACACCAAGACGATTCTAAAAATCATCGGGATGCGAGAAATGAATGCTTCTAGGGTTTGAGGATCGGCAGAATCAATCAATTCATCGAGAATATTTAGGGTTTCCTGCACTCGCGCTGCGGTGTTACCCCAACCCGGCTCAAAACCCATTGACTGCAATTGGAAGCGGAATTGTTCGTAGGGTTCATCTGCGGGGCGATTACTAACAAAACTGATAGCTTTCTTAACTTGCTCAGAAAGTTGCTGCTGTGATTGAATGCGATCGTTGACTAGCAGTTGCACACCGTTGTAGTGGTGCAGCCGCAAGAAATTCAACAAGCTGTCCAGCAATTGTTTGGAATCTTGAAATATTTTGCTGGATAGATAGCGGTTGAGGAATTGCACCCCTTTACCAATATTTTTGGGGTCGCGGATGACTGGGGTGTAGTCATAAAAGGGGCCGAAATCCAATTCTAGCAAGCCGCCGTCGTTAGGATGAAATTTGTCCACCAAGCGATCGCGCAGATCCAACAAATCCTGCACCGTCATCGGCTCAATGCTTAAGTCTGATGTCAACCAATAAACTTCTTGGCTGGCAATCTTAGAACGGATGATGAAACAGAAGTTTGAGTCTTCCTGAATAATTTCCTGAGTATAGTAAATGAGTTTGCCTAACTCCGAGGAAGTGTAAAAGCCTTCAGGTTTCTGGGATTTGGAGCAATACTCACTATATACATTGAGTATGTCGTTCCGTAGCAAGTACTTCTTTTCTTGTTGGCGTAATTCACTAATAAAGGAACGTAAATCACTTCTTTCTTCACTATCTAAGACTGCTTGAAGCAATTCAGACATAGCAACTCCACTAAATGACGATGTTTGCATTGTTAACTTTCTAGGCGAGACAAATAAGCCTCAACCTTTTGTTAGACATATATAAACACGAAACAACACAGATAAATTATATTTACCTGTGTACCTACAAGTATCAACTTTTTAGCAGGCACTTAAATCATGTTCTACTTTACTTAAAGTATCTATGACTCAGTATTTTTGGATCTCACTAAAGGAATACAATTTTTATTTCTTTTGATAGATGTTAGTAAATAAGTCCATCATAAGATTTGGGGCACAAATTATCACGCCCTCAATTGCTTAATGTAATCTTTACTATATCATTGATTTGCGTATATTTTGATGAGCGGCACATACAGCATAATTCAGAATTGATAATAATCAGAATAAGCTGCGCTAACAGAATTGACATCCTCACCGCCGTGAACGCACGGTGATTCTGGAGTAATGAGTAATGAGTAATGAGTAATGAGTAAATACCCATTTTTCATCTACTCATTACTCCGTACTCATTACTTTAAAGCTGTGTTAGAAGCACGGGGCTTTAGACCCAATATTCCGGTAAAATAGGCTTTGATAGCTTGTATAGCTCACCAACTTGAAATCTGTTGTACATAAGGTAAATAATTTCAAAAATAAAATATGATTCATGTTTTGCATTAATTTTGGGAATAAGTAATAGTCTTGGCATTAATCTCTTTTTAAATAGTTGAAACAAAAGTTAATAGTTTTACTGAAGTTTAACTATTTAGCTCAACTTAAATAAATTAAAATAAATTTTTGTTCAAAAGCAGACTAATATTGATTTGCCATAGTTATAATTTAGGCAAAGGTTGTTTAAATTGGGTCGATTTATATGGCTACCAATACAGATAAGTTAACACCTTCTGACCACAGTATAGGCAACATTCTGATTATTTCTTTACTTGCCTTCTGTGGGCTGACTTTGATCATTCTTCTAGGCATTTTTTAAGAGTTAAATGTGCGTTCAAAAACTTCTGACACTCAAATTCCCGATTTCTTGGAGAAGTCGGGAATTCTTAATATAAATAGCTCAGGCTCCAGAGAAGTAAGAGCATCTGCTTAGTCCGATAGCATAGTAACAGGTTCTCTATCTATAGCCCGTCTCCTAGAGAAGCTGCTAAAAAGTAGATTTGCTTATATACATCAACTTCTTGATAAGATAAAGTAATAAATCATTATAGGTTTGTAACCCTTCCAAGTCTATGAACTCGTATACAACAAATCATTGCTAAAGTAATGGTTATGAATCTTCAGAACCACAACCTATCTTTATATAGGAATATATATATCAATATAAAATTATATAGGGCGAACGATGGGAATCGAACCCACGAATGGTGGTACCACAAACCACTGCCTTAACCACTTGGCTACGCTCGCCATTCAACAATTTGAATTATAGCAATAATTTGGCAATCGATCAAGAGTTTTTGTTCAAGGAACGGACTTAGTTGATTTAGAGTCTCTGGAATCTAACGATTACAACGAATTTTACTTGGCAAATATGAAACCATTGACCATCATTGCGTATACTGGAGCAGCAGTAGGCCTCGCCGCCTTGGGTGTGACAATGGCGAAAACCAATCCCGGTCAAGTTGAATATGAAGAATATGCAGTTCAACGCCTGACAAAATACTTAAAAACCGATGTATGTAAAAAAACTACGAATATTATAGAAAATTTAATCCGTTTTAATTGTGATAAATTGGTTGACTCGGCTAGCCCGCAAATCCAAGAAATTATTGCCAAGACTACAGAAAGGCAAGATTTCCTTATTTTTAGTGTTTACCGTACAGATTTAAAAATAAACTCTTGGATACCTTCATACAAATTTGAAACGGTAGGAGCTTTTAATCAATTTTATACTTACACTGCCGAAGAACAATAAGGTAAGCAGCAGGGGAAGAATATACAGCAGAATTCAGTAATCAGAATCGGCTGCGCTAACAGAATAAAAACAAGCTTTATACCTGCTTTTGAAACGAATAGTTGTGTACTTTACAACTTGAATTCCGCTGTAAAAGTGATTAAGAATAATTCTGGGTGTTGCTGAATTAAGGGATGATTCTTGTGGGGTGGGCATCCTGCCCGCCCGGAAATACAAGGGACGCTCATGTTGCCCATCCCACAAAAATAGTAAAATCATCCCGCAAATATGCAACCCCTAATTCTGTTTAGTAATTGATAATAGTTTCAATAATTACCAGAGTACTTATGAACCCAGGCTGAATCTTAAGTAAGATATAGTAACTGAAAGTTCAAGCTTTGCCGATGTCATCTGCCTATCTATTATTATCTCATGGAAGTCGCGATCGCCGCCCAGAAATTGCTATGCAGCAACTAGCTAGTCTGGTATGTCAGAAATTGCCAAGCGAACATTTAGTTGGCATCGCTGCTTTAGAAATGAGTCCTCAACCTTTACACGAGCAGATTCAACAATTTGCTAAAAGCGCTTTTGGCGATTGCACACAGTCTCAAAATGAGAATCGCCTCAAAATTA
Organism: Nostoc sp. EspVER01; assembly: GCF_034530635.1. Lineage (NCBI taxonomy): Bacteria > Bacillati > Cyanobacteriota > Cyanophyceae > Nostocales > Nostocaceae > Nostoc > Nostoc sp. EspVER01. The sequence continues at coordinate 143,839 of NZ_JAVRCS010000009.1, read as the reverse complement.
TACCGCTATTTCTATTGCCGGGAGTGCATGTGATGACAGATATTCCTGCCGAAGTAGCACTCGCACAACAGGCTACTGGTCAAGATATCATCATTGAGTTGCAACCATATTTAGGTTCTCATCCTAATTTAGAGAAATTGCTGGCAAAGCAAATAGCTGCTATCAAAGCAGAAGCATGGATTCTCTTAGCTCATGGTAGCCGTCGCCCAGGTTCGCAAGAAACTGTGGAAGCAATGGCGGCGAGTTTGGGAGCCGTGACTGCTTATTGGGCTGGGCCTCCTAGTTTAGAATCACGGGTGAAAGAGTTAGTAACTGCTGGTTATCGGGAAATTGCAATTTTGCCATACTTTTTATTCGCTGGTGGAATAACCGATGCGATCGCCACCTCAATAGAGGAGCTAAAATTACAATTTTCTGCGGTGAATTTCCAACTGGCCAAGCCACTGGGAGCAAGTGCAGAATTAGCCGAGCTAATTTGGGATTTAACACAGAGATGAACCGCACAGAAAAGCAGGAGAACAAGTATTTGGGAAAGGTTTATTTAGTAGGTGCGGGGCCAGGAGATCCAGGATTAATTACCCTGAAGGCGAAAGGTTTGTTGGAATGTGCAGATGTAGTTATCTATGATGCCTTGGTGAGTCCGGCAATTCTGGCAATGATTAATCCCCAAGCCGAGCAAATTAATGCTGGTAAACGTGCGGGGAGACATTCGTTGTTGCAGTCAGAAACAACTCAATTGCTGATTGATAAAGCGCAGGATCATGCAATTGTGGTGCGGTTAAAGGGTGGCGATCCCTTTATTTTTGGTCGCGGTGGCGAAGAGATGGAAGAATTAGTCAACGCTGGAATCTCAACGGAAGTTGTGCCAGGTATCACATCGGGAATTGCAGCAGCAGCATATTCAGGTATTCCTTTAACGCATCGGCTGTATAGTTCATCGGTGACATTTGTCACTGGACATGAGGCGGCAGGTAAGTATAGACCGCAAGTGAATTGGAGTGCGATCGCTCACGGTTCCGAAACCATTGTAATTTATATGGGAATTCACAATCTGCCTTATATTGTGGAAGAATTAAGTACTGCTGGGTTGAATGTAGAAACGCCCATTGCTTTGGTACGCTGGGGTACGCGCCCAGAACAAGAAGAATTAATTGGGACATTGGAAACAATAGTCACACAAGTAGAGGAAACTGGATTTAGTGCGCCTGCGATCGCAGTTATTGGACAAGTAGTGAAAATGCACAGTATTTTATCTGGCTGTCGTCCAGTATAAGCAATCCTGAATCAAACGCGCACAAACGAGATCCCCGACTTCTTCAATAAGTCGGGGATCTTGGCTGTTGCGAGTGTATGATCGATAAGGTTATTCGGTTCTGGTGGGAGTCAGCTACCAGAGGTAACGGGGAAAGTTCGGTGCAAATCCGGCGCTGTCCCGCAACTGTGAACCAATTTGAGATTAAGGAAAATCTCAAGTTGAGTGAGTCAGGATGCCCGCCGAAATCGATTTATTAGTTTCACATATCTGCGAGGTACAGATGACTACGACTGTAAATATTTCCCCAACCAGTCCAATGGAAGTTGCTGAACATACTTTATTTGTTTGCAAAACCTGTGCCAGTGTTTGGCAAAATGGAAAACGTTTAGGTGAAAGTGGTGGTGAAAAACTTTTACACCAACTTCAGCAGTTGGCACAAGATTGGGACTTACGAGATCAATTCCCAATTCAGGAAGTTGAATGCATGAGTGCTTGTAATCGTTCTTGTGTAGTCGCCTTTAGTGCCAAAGGCAAATTAACATATTTATTTGGTGATTTAGCTGTTGATGGGAGTGCTTCTGCGGTGCTGGAATGTGCTAGTCAATACTATGCTAAAGCAGATGGTTTGCTGCCTTGGTCAGAGCGTCCAGAAGCAATGAAAAAGGGCATTTTAGCAAAGATTCCACCTTTATGAAGAAGAAGTCAGAAGTCAGGAGTCAGGAGTCAGAATTCAGTAAAGTTTTCTGTACGAATAGCTGATAGAGCCAAGCAAAGCGAGTCCGCGAGAGTGTAAGTATAGATTAAAACCTCTTTCTCCGTGGGCAAAAAGAAATTCAAATATTTCTTCCTTGAACCTGTCCTTTTATGGGTACAGTATTCTGAATCTTGAATTCTGAATTCTGACTCCTTTTTAATGATGCGTGTTTTGATTTTGGGTGGGACTGGTGATGCAGCAGAACTAGCTGCCAAAGTTACGACTATCCAAGGGTTAGAAGTAATCACCTCTCTAGCTGGCCGCACCCGCGAACCGTCAGTACCGTTGGGCGATTTGCGAGTTGGAGGCTTCGGTGGTGCGGCTGGATTGGCTAGCTATCTGCGAGTTATGGAAATCGACTTATTAATTGATGCAACCCATCCTTTCGCTAGTCAGATTTCCTTCAATGCAGCAGATGCGGCAACGGAAGTTGGAGTACCCCGTCTAATGTTAATCCGTCCACCTTGGGAAAAAGAAAGTGGCGATCGCTGGATTGAAGTTGATAATGTTGCAGCCGCAGCAATAGCCCTGCAAAATCAGTCACAGCGGGTATTTTTGACAGTTGGAAGGCAAGAACTGGGCGCTTTTGCTCATTTGGAGGAAATTTGGTTTTTGATGCGGATGATTGACCCTCCTGGCGAAGATGCTTTAGTACCGCCGGGGATGGTATTGTGCGATCGCGGGCCTTTTACCCTCAATAATGAGAGACAAATTCTGATTGAGAATAACATTGATACCATCGTCAGTAAAAATAGCGGTGGCGATGCCACAAAGCCCAAGATAATTGCAGCGCGAGAACTGGGCGTAAAGGTTGTGATGGTAAATCGCCCAGCTGTACCGCCAGGAGAGCAGGTTAGTAATGTTGATGCTGCTTTGGCGTGGTTATGCGTAGGCGTAGCCCGCACTTCGACATGGTTCGACTCCGCTCACCAGCCACTCAGTGACCACCGTAGGGATCGCTGCTAAATAATATAGGCAAAATTGATAATACGATCTTTCCTAATTCCGTATAATACACGGGAACGATCGCAGTCACAAATTCCATGAAAAATCTAGCTTTATCTGTTATAGCCCTTGCCACCATATCTGGATTAGTTTTCGGGACAATGCCAGCCGCTTCTGCTTTAAGTTGGAGTTGGAATTATTCTGGTACTGGCATAGCGGCGAACGGTACTTTGACGACTAATGACACCCCTAACGATTTGGGTTTTTACCTGATTACTGAAATTACTGGTACACGAAATGGTGAAACAATTACTGGCCTGCAACCCGCCGGTACTCCAATGCCAGGAAACGAACCTTTTGATATTGATAATTTAATTAGCCTTAATACTCAGCAATTAACAGATAAGGGTTTTGCCTATTCCACTTCGGGAGGAAATTATTCTAGTCCATTTTTCGCTAGTTTTTTGCCGACACCAGGTTATTTAGAGGTTTTTTCTGCACCAACTAAACCAGGTTTTGAAAATTTAGGATTAGAAGATAGGGAATTACCCATTAGTTTTTCTGCGACCCTAATCATTGCCCCTTAACCCACTTCTATTTTGAGTTTACTCCTCTATAGGCTCTTAGAGACATACAGATTAAAGTAATATAGCAACGGTGGTATCATTGCATCCAAATGATACCGTAATTTTGTCTAGATATAGAATTCTATTGCCTTGCGGACGATAGATTATTTCTAAAAGGAGTTTGCTGCAATGTCCACAAAACCAACTACTCGATTAATTTTAGAGACTTTACTCCCCCATCTCAAAGTAGCAGCAGCCTATGCCCATTTTCTACAACCAAAAATTGCTGCACTTCCTGCCAAAGAACAAGCAAACAACTTTTTTAGTGCCGCTCTTACTGATGCAGATGTGGCTATTCAAAATCTAGTAGAAGTAGTATTACTAGGAACTTTTCCAGATATTCGCTTTTATGGTGAAGAATATGAAAGTTCTAATAATACCAAATATTTTCGTGCTACCGACCTCGGTTCAGAAGGTGATTACTTAGTAACACTTGACCCGATTGATGGCACGAAGTTTTATATGGATGGACATTCTAATTACCAAATTATTCTCAGTATTCTAAATGCGGATGACTTTGAAGCAGTAATTGCCATTTCTCCTGCCCAAAACATTTATTTTTACGCCCTTCGAGGTGAAGGTGCTTTTAAAGGCACGCTGGAGATGAATTTAGAAGCTTGTGCCCCATTAGATATAACGTCCGCCAAACCTTCTATTTTATTGGGATGGGGAATGAATTCTATCGCACATTTATTAAAAGATAAATATAAAGTAATCGATATAGCGGCTGATTACTCTAGTGATATTCAAATTCCCAATCTCAATGGTATTCTCAGTGGCGATTTGAGTGGAGCAGTCATTAAATCGGGCAAATTTCTTGATAGTGCTGCACTCGCTTTTATTGCAAAAGAGGCTGGCTGGATTGTAACTACTCTGGACGGTTCAACTTTACCGCCACTGCATACTTGTCAAAACTATAGTATGCCTGGATTGATCGTAGCTGCTTCAAAATCTGTTCATCAAGATTTATTAGAAGCGATGCGAAGCTTTAGGAGTAATGAGTAATGAGTAATGAGTAATGAGTAGTAGTTGTGAATCTTTCCACTCTGATCTGGAGAATTTACTACTGGGAACTTAATTGGATACCGTTTTCTACAAATCATATTTTTTGGCTAAATGAAAATCTGTATTGTTGGCGCGGGTGCGATTGGTGGATATTTAGGGGTGAAATTGGCACTGGCGGGTGAAGAGGTGACACTAATCGCGCGTGGTTTTCATTTGGAGACAATTCAAAAAAATGGGCTGAAGTTACTCATGGCAGATGGTTCTAGCCAAATTGCTACTCCATTTCTGGCAACTAGCGATATTCAAGAAGCGGGGCTACAGGATGTAGTAATTTTAACTGTGAAGGCTCACAGTGTTCGTGCGATCGCACCTTTTCTCCCTGCACTCTACAATCCTCATACGATGGTGGTGACAGCCCAAAATGGCGTTCCTTGGTGGTACTTTCGCAAGCATGGCGGTGAGTTTGAAGGTACGCGGATTCAATCTGTTGACGCAGATGGGATCATTGAAGCTAGTATCGGTGCTGAACGCGCTATCGGTTGTGTGGTTTACCCGGCAACTGAGATAATTGAACCGGGTGTAATCAAACATATTGAAGGCGATCGCTTTACTCTCGGTGAAATCGATGGTAGTAAAACAGAACGCATCCAATTATTGGCACAGACTTTAAAACAAGCAGGATTCAAAGCACCAATCCGCAATCAGATTCGCACGGAAATTTGGATCAAGTTGTGGGGAAATGTAGCGTTTAATCCCATCAGTGCCTTAACTGGTGCGACTCTAGAGGATATTTGTCGTTATCCCCTCAGCCGCGAACTAGCGCGACAAATGATGACAGAAACTCAAGCGATCGCAGAAAACTTAGGTATCAAGTTTGGCATCACTTTAGAACAGCGAATTAATGGCGCAGAAAACGTTGGTGCCCATAAAACCTCAATGCTACAAGATATTGAAGCCGGACGCGCTACGGAGATAGACGCGATCGTTGGTGCGGTGGCAGAATTGGGAAAACTTACTCAAATTCCTACACCTTATATTGATGCGATTTATGCCAGCGTTAAGTTGCTGGAGGCGACTAAAGTCAGAATTTGACAGTCCCGAAGTTTTTATGGGATTAAGGGATTTCCAAGTAATAAAATATCACAATATTTCTTGTGGGATGGGCATCTTGCCTGTCCTGTGAATTGGGCGCTCATGTTGCCCACCCCACAAGATTGAATAATTTATTTATTAGAGTTCCCTAAGCAGAGACTTTATTATGCATTAATTAAGGCTTGCAAGTCGATGCAATGGCATAACAAGCCGATGCAATGGCATAACAAGTCGATGCAATGGCATAACAAGTCGATGCAATGGCATAACAAGTCGATGCAATGGCA
>NZ_JAVRCS010000009.1:51515-137775 GCF_034530635.1 Nostoc sp. EspVER01 | reverse complement strand
GATGCAATGGCATAACAAGTCGATGCAATGGCATAACAAGTCGATGCAATGGCATTGCAGAGCAAGAAGTGGGGAAATATTTAGAAAATTTGTGTGTACACCATAGCCATTCAGCGGACATGATATCACAGGTATTATTTGCTCGATTGATGTAGCAGTTTAAGTGCGGAATATTTTATGAAGAAAAAAAAAGGATGGCTATTGACGATACTGGTTGTAGCAGCAGTAGGAATCAGCATCTTCATCGGACATAGTAATTCTCTAAAAGCTGCTTCACCTTTAGGGAAAGACACCCTGACGATGATTACTTCCCCAGATTATCCTCCTTATGAGTTTTATGATACGAAAGGAGGCGATCGCCAAATTGTTGGCTTTGATATAGATATTGCCAAAACCCTTGCTGAAAAGCTAGGGTTTAAACTTCAAATAATGGAATCTGATTTTAATGGATTAATCCCTGCACTCCAAGCAAATCGCGCTGATTTTGTCATGGCTGGGATGACTCCGACTCCAGAACGTCAAAAAAATATTGACTTTTCAATTATTTATTACGAAGCCAAAGATACCATTGTCGCTCCTAAAGGTAGCAACCTGAAGCAACCCCAAGACTTATCAGGAAAAAAGCTTGGGGTACAACTAGGAACCATCCAAGAACAAAATGCCCAAAAAATTGCTAAAAAAGTTGCAGGTATTCAGCTAAAGCAACTCAACAAAGTGCCGGAAGTAGTTCAAGAAATCAAATCTGGACGAATTGATGCAGCAATTGTTGAGGATACCGTCGCTAAAGGATTCGCCCAAGCTAACCCAGATTTAGAATTTAATACTATTCCCTCAGAAGAGGCAAGTGGATCGGCGATCGCTTTTCCCAAAGGTTCTTCTTTTGTAGAACCGTTTAACAAAGTTCTTCAACAAATGAAGGACGATGGCACATTGGCCAAACTTGTCACCAAATGGTTTTCACAGAATACCGCCGCCAATTCTGCATCTTCAACTCCTACCAAAGGCGGATTGAATCTCGACTTCACCAGAATCCTTCCCGATATTCCCTTTATTCTGCGGGGAATCCCGTTAACTTTGTTGTTCACGCTACTATCTGTAACCTTGGGGTTAATCTGGGGAACAATCTTGTCTCTGTTAAAAATTCTCGGCATCAAGCCGCTTACCTGGGTTGCGAATGCCTACACCTCTGTTTTTCGAGGTACACCTTTGTTATTACAGTTGGCATTAGTTTACTACGCAACACCCCAGCTTACAGGCTATGACATTTCCGCATTGGAGGCTGGGGTGCTAACTTTTACTTTGAATTCTGGCGCTTATATGTCGGAAACCATCAGAGGTGGAATTCAAGCGGTGGATAAAGGGCAAAGTGAAGCGGCAATGTCTATGGGTGTTCCCTATTGGTTGATGATGTGGGATGTGATTTTACCCCAAGCATTGAAGAATATTCTCCCAGCATTGGTAAATGAAACTATTGGATTGCTTAAAGATTCCGCGCTGGTGTCAACGATTGGGGTGGTGGAAATATTACGCAGCGCCCAAATCGTTGGTGCAAATAAGTATATTTATTTTGAACCACTGTTATTTGCAGGGTTAATCTACTATGTTTTGGTAATGGGTATGACCTTGGGTGCATCCGCTTTAGAAAGGAGGTTACGGGAAAGTGAATAATGTAGTAATTCGCACAGAATTCTTATGTAAATCCTTTGGCAAACTTGACGTACTCAAAGATATTTCCACTGAGTTTTATCAGGGAGAAGTGGTTGCCATATTAGGCCCTTCTGGTTCAGGTAAGTCTACCTTTTTACGATGCATAAACTTGTTAGAACAACCTACCAGAGGCAGAATCTACTTTCACGACCAAGAAATTACCAAGCCCAAAGCAAACATTGCGAAAGTACGTCAGCATTTGGTGATGGTATTTCAACATTTTAATTTGTTTCCCCACATGAATGTGCTGCAAAATGTCACCTACGCACCCATCAAGGTGAAAGGTGTTAACAAGCAAAAAGCAGAAGAACATGGCTTAGAATTGCTTGCTAAGGTAGGTTTAGAAGAAAAAGTATCTGTGTACCCATCGAAACTATCCGGGGGACAAAAACAGCGAGTAGCGATCGCGCGGGCATTAGCAATGGAACCTCAGATGATTTTGTTTGATGAACCTACCTCTGCACTAGATCCTGAAATGGTCAAAGATGTGCTGGAAGTGATGAAAGATTTAGCGCTATCAGGTATGACAATGGCGATCGTGACTCATGAAATGGGGTTTGCAAGAGAAGTTGCCAATCGGATTATGTTCCTCGACCAGGGAAGTTTAGCAGAAGACGCTACCCCTAACGAGTTTTTCCAAAATCCTCAGTGCGATCGCGCCAAGCAGTTCTTAGAAAAAATGCTTTAGAGACTTCCAAGAAATAAATTATCCAATATTGTGGGGTGGGCATCTTGCCCGCCTTTGACTATGGGCGGGCGAGACGCCCACCCCACAATAAATAGTTGTATATTTTTTTATTTGGAAGTCCCTTAGAACATGAGAAATTCGCCGCTTTTTTTGTATTCTTGAAACTTTTCTAAAACGGGGCGATCGTTTGGCATTAATGTAGGTAAGTCAGCCAAATCACAAAATTCCAGCGCCAGCGATTCTCCATCTAAGCAAGCCAGGCTGCCTGACCATTCAACGGCTCGCAAAATTAAAATGAAATTTTGGACGCGATCGCCGTTAGGATAAGTGACAGCTTCAAAGGCTGGGTTGGAAGAAAACCCCACAGCGGCAAAACGCTTAACCGTTAAACCAGTTTCTTCAAAAACCTCTCGTGCTGAACATTCTTCGGCAGATTCACCTATTTCAGGACAACCGCCAGGTAGCCCCCAAAGTTTGAAATCACTTCGCTTTTGCAATAAAACACGCCCTAAATTATCTTCAATAATCACACGTGTGCCAAATAATAGAAGTATGCGATCACCTAAAATTTGTCGTAACTTGCCGAGATAAGAATCTGACCAATTCGCCATAACGAGAAAATTTGTAAAGAAACTCTAAAGGTAGCAAATAGCGATCGCCTGAAAACAGGATAATGCAGCTGAACAGGTTAATCCTTCCCATTCAACCTAGAATTATGGCATCTCCACCGAAAATCCTCGCCTTTGCTGGCAGCACCCGGATTGATTCTTACAACAAAAAATTGGTAAAAATCGCGGCAGCTGGCGCTAAGGCAGCTGGCGCAGAGGTGACTTATATAGACCTCCGCGATTTGCCTTTACCTCTATATGATGAAGACTTGGAAGCTCAAAAAGGACTACCTGCCAACGCCCGCACTTTTAAAGACTTGATGATTTCTCATCAAGGATTGCTGATTGCTTCGCCGGAATATAACAGTTCACTCACAGCAGTTTTGAAGAACGCCATTGACTGGGCATCCCGTCCAGCCCCAAACGAAGCACCATTGGCTGCTTTTGCAGGTAAGGTTGCTAGTATTATGAGCGCTTCCCCAGGCGCACTTGGTGGTTTGCGGGGGTTGGTTCACCTACGGTCTATTTTGGGAAACATAAAAGTTTTGGTACTTCCCGATCAAGTAGCAGTATCCAAAGCTTATGAAGCCTTTAATGCTGATGGCACGTTAAAAGATCCGAAACAGCAAGAATCTATTGAGCAATTAGGCGATGGCTTAACAAAGATATTGCAGAAGCTTAAGTAATTTACAACAATAAATATACCGATGCCGTTGGTTTCGACACTTCGACAGGCTCAGTGCATCGCTTCGCTCAACCAACTGATAGATCGAGAGTTGAGCGAACTTGTACTGAGCGAAGTCGAAGTAGTCGAAACTCGCCAACACATAGGGATTTTGATAAATTGCAATTAGCGCCAATCCTTTTTGATATCGCGTCCATTGCGTTTCAATCCCTAATAGGGATTTTGATAAATTGCAATAATGTCTTGTCGTCAAGCCATCAGCAGACCTGTATAAGTTTCAATCCCTAATAGGGATTTTGATAAATTGCAATTTCGAGTATTCCTTGATGGGGTGGACTTAGGAGCGGGTTTCAATCCCTAATAGGGATTTTGATAAATTGCAATAGCGGGAGCCTGAAAGTCAAGCTGTATTTAGTTTTCAAGGTGCGGTTGCGCGATTCCAGAGCAATCATAGCATTAGAGAATTTGTTTGGAAAGAGCGCCAGGAAAATTTAAAGGCTGAAATCGTATTTTGATAAGCATTTCAAAGATTGCGCGGATGAGGAGTAGGCGATTAATTGGTTGAAAGCCTTACTGGAGTTGGGATAGAAGCACTTTTTTATGACTGTGAAATTTCTACACCTACCCTTCCGCGCATTTGAGATGCAGAAACCTAGCTAGAAGGGGACTCAGCAAAGAAAATTGTTTCGTCCCGTGGCTGTTCTCCACCAATACGTTCGACTTTTCGCTGACAACAGCCACAGAGAAAATAAAAGCGCACGCTGTCAGTGTCGGGTTTAATCAATTTGGCTAAACGCGATCGCAGTTTAGCATACTGAGTGGGAGTGATATCACACTCAAACACACTAAGTTGCATCCATTGTCCATAAGACTTGAGAATAGAATGGATTTTAGTACGACGCTTATCTTCTGGAATGTCGTAGCTGACAACAATATACATGAAGGGAGTAGGGAATAGGGAATGGGGAATGGGGAATGGGGAGAAATTACAAGTTATTTGAGAACTAGGGGAGGATATTTATCGATTTCGTTCATTAGGTATTTACTTAATAACCTCGCCTGAATTTCAAAGGATTCTTGATAGGTGCATTTGGTTCCCATAACTGGATGTTTGAAACTCGATAGTTTCTTTTGTTGATAAGCGCGAAGAAATGTATGCAGTCCCTCTTTGGTTAAATTTACCGCACCACTGAGCGGTTCGGTGGTAAAGTCAGTTAGGGTTAGCGATCGCTTGTTAATTAGCGACAACACAACAGCATCCACTATTAAAGGACGAAATTCTTCCATCAAATCCAAGGCTAGGGAAGGTCTACCATAACGTTCAACGTGTAAGTATCCTAGATAAGGATCAAAGCCAACAATATTTAAAGCACTTTGCACATCATGACGTAGCAATGAATACCCAAAACTCAGTAGAGCATTAACCGGATCGGTTGGTGGGCGGCGGCGTCTGGCTTCAAATTGAAATTCTGAGGTTTTGATTAGCTGTTGAAAGCAACCGAAATAGGCTGCACTCCCAGCACCTTCTAAGCCTCTGAGGGAATCAATACTGCTAGTTTTTTCGATTGGTGCGATCGCGTTTTCCAATTGAGTGATGTTATTATTCAGGTCAAGATCAGGATGTTCTCGCTGAGTGCGGAGTAAGCTATGGCGGTAATTTTTTAATTTACCTCGCACAAATCCTCTAACTAAATGTATTGCTGGTTCTGATTCTCCCACAGCTTGCCATTGGGCTTTACGAACAAAGATATTTTTAGTAGCTTCTGGTTCTAAACGCCCTAAATATCGTCCGTTTTGTGTGAGAAATGTTAAACAAATATGACGTTCTAAAAGTTCATTTACGACAGAGGGAGAAACGGTAGCCCTTCCTAGTACTACAATTCCTTTTATTTTAATTAAAGGGATATCCAAGATTATTTTTTGTTCAGCTTTGACGGTGAGACGTTCGTCAACTTTGCCGATAAAAGCATCAGCTTGTGTTACGTAAAGTGTTCCCATGATTTAATCCTTAATTAATTGAAAGTTATCAAACTCAATACAATTTTGTTAGCTTATTTACTACGCGAAGATCCCCCCAACCCCCCTTAAAAAGGGGGGCTTATCTTCCTCCTTTACCCCCTTTTTAAGGGGGTCGCCACAGGCGGGGGGATCTTATTTGAACAGTCTTGAAAGTTAATATGTCCTCAAGCAAGAATTTACCAGAGTATGATTTAATTTACTTCTTGATAACTTTTGACTTTATCAGTGGCTTTGGGCAAACATTGCGAATAAAGACTGCATCCTTTGCAACGTTTGCTGTAAAATGGTTTTGGCATTGTTCCTGTTTCTAGGAGATTTATGACAGATTGAATAGTTGCGATCGCACTCTTTCTCAACTCTTGATTAATCTCTACTAATTGCCGTTGATGCGAGTGGGCATAATAGATATATCCAGTGTTAACTGGTTCTCCTGTCATCTCTTCTAAACATAAGGCTTGGGCACAAACTTGCAACTCATCGTTATCCCATTCGCCTTTGCGTCCTCGTTTATATTCCACTGGGTAAACTTGACCAGATTCGGCTTCAATTAAATCAGATTTCCCGATGAGTTTATATTGCTCCGACTTCAGCCAAATTGCCCGAACTTGCCAAGTTTCTCCTCGCTGTATATCGCTTGTGGTGTGGACGCGATCGTGTAAAGTTGTGCCTTCAATTGTGTATTGATTATCAGTAAACTCCCCTGCACAAAACATCCGCCAACAGCGATGCGGACAATAGGCATATTGATTCAATGCCGCAATAGAAACATATTCAGTTTGATTCATAACTTAGGTGGTTTTTAAATTATTATTAGAATTATGGAGAATACAGCCGTCGCGTCATTCCCATTCCCATAGTTGTTTTACGACCAATTCCTGCATACAAAGCAAAGTCAGCTAAAGCGTTAATCTGTTTAATTTGTATTGGTTCAATTTCTCCCAATATCTTGTAATTAACTTCGCCAATAATGCCGATAAATTTGCTGCGTGAGTCGGTTACTATTTCTGTGTGAATATTGACAAAAGAAGGAAATATTGACTCAATTGCAATCTGAGTAAACTCTATGCCACTGTATTTATTCCACCGCGAAAGTAGGGAATTGAAAACAGATTCTCTGGTAGGAAGAGTAGTATCATACTGTCCTTGACGGAAGGCGGTAGGTGTGGAGAAGCTAAGGTTGATGGAAGAATTGCGCTCACTGGCTTCTTCGTATAATTGAGCGTAAGTATTGGCATTTGCCCAAGGTTGAATAGATTGGGGTGTGCCTTGAATGCTGGTAATATACAAGTCAGCCGGGCCAAGATGCCAAGGGCGATTGGGATTCAGATTTAGCCAGAGTTGGGTAAGTTTGCTAAATAGAGTGTCATCTAATAAGGAGATGCGCCACCAACAAGGAGTTCCGGCGGGAATGGGTTGTTGATGTGAGTATTGCAATTTAGATCCCCCACTACCCCCCTTCAAAAGGGGGGAGTTAGTTTGGAGGGGAGAAAGAGTGAAAGCTTTATCTGCGGTGGAATCGTGCAAGCGATCGCCTAATGTGCTATCTACAGAACTAACAAGGGTTAAAAATAGGGCGTGGAGATGTCTACCTGTAAGATACTGTGGTGGAATGGGCGATTGAGGTAGCAAATTCAACACTAAACTATGAGGCATACTTTCTCTTTTTGGTTGTAGACTGAGTGATTCTTGACTCTACAGTAAACTCAGGGATTTCCTGAAGTTCAGCTTCACTCAAACTATACTGTTCACAAACGAGACTTAGGCGATTTCCTGGGGTTTTGACAGCGTTAACCGAATGGGTTAAATCACCTTGAAAATAAACTAAAGTATTGAATTGGGGCTTAATTTGCCCAAGTTGGCGTTTGTGCGATCGTAATACCAGTTCTCCCCCTTCCATATCCGCAGGTACGCGCACATAAAGAACACTGACAAGCGCAGGCGGTTCAATGGTTTTGGAGTAGGAACGTAAGGAGCGATCGATATGCGGATCGACGCGGGAGCCTTCTTTGAGTTGTAAAGGATTGAGGTAAAAAGCATTACAACTTGCTTGGAGAGCCAAATCTAGGTAAGGCTTGAAGTAGGGAAACTGCTGTTCTACTTTTGCTAATCCAGAACGCTGAAATACTACAGAAAATCCTTTAGTGGCGACAAAATCGCGGTTGAGGTTGTTGATAGCGAAGTAAGGACAAGCTTGGATTTCTCCCCACAAGTTGTTTAGGTAATCGCTGGGGAAAGCGTTGGTTTGTTGTTGATAGTGTTTCACGATGGGTGTGAGAGAAATATACTTATAAATCGATGTTCTACAAATTCTCGCACCATTGGTGCGAGAATTTAATTACTTATCCTGCAATAAAAACTTCATCATCTGGAAGACGTAATTGTTTAAACTTCATTGCCATTGTTAAAATTCCTGACAAGCCTGTAAAAAATCTATATTCTTTCTCCATATCATTACAAACAATAGTTATTGGATAAGAAGTAATTCCTTGCTTGCTTAATTGAAAAACAACAGCAGCATTTGTTCTTGGGCAAATAATTACTCCTGGTAAAAGATGTTTATTCAAAGCTTGTATTAGAGGTGTGGGTCGTATTGCTCCTCCAGCACTGCGGATAATTTGACAATTTTTAAAAGCTGTTAGTTTGTTCAGTTCTGTACTGATAAAATTTTGCCAGTTATCAATATAACGCAATCTAAAACTCAATTGATAAGTTTCAGTAGCGCGACTGGTGACTTCAATATAATCACCATTTTGGATAAATTCGTAATAGCGCAATAGGTGAAATGGATCTAGTCTTGTTTCCTCTGATTCATCTAAAATAAAACCATGAGGGTCACGAATGGAAAGACTTTCAAACAGACTAGAGCGAAAATCAAATAATGGTGCATAACTGGTACTAAAAACTTCAGCAAATTCTTTTAATTCAGCTATTACATGATTATCTTGTTTAAGCAATGAGTTTACGTATTCTTCTATAGTGGCTCGTCCGGCTTGTAAATCTGCCCAATCTTCACTAAAATTTGCTTTGATAAAAGTTTTAACAAAGGCTTGACCACCTTTGATATACTTCCAATCCTTTTTGATTTCTTTGGGAGTTTTTTTCGCAATAGTTTCAGCACCTCTCAAAAGTTTCATTCTATAACGATAATCATCCCAAGTTCTGTTTCCGTCAAAAATAGATTTTAGAGTATTGAACAAATCCAAAATCAATTTTTCCTCAGCTAAACCTTCAAGCATTTCTTCCAATTCCAACAAGGGACGGGCAATTTCCAGAAATGCTTCTGAACGCCAGTAAGCTTTTAAAAAAGGCTTATCTAAACAGGGAAGTGTTTCAAGTAAGTCTTTTAGCGCGGTACGTCCCCCAGTAGTATCTAGAGAGGTTAAACCTTCTTCCCAGGCGTTAGCAGGTAAGTAAGCAATAGCTTCTGAATCAATATTAGTTTCAGATTTACCTAAAACACGCCCTACCCTACCAATTCTCTGCCAAAATGCGGCGCGATCGCGTGCTGAAAAAATCAACCAATCTAAATTTTGTCGTTTCGGTTCAGGATGTCTTTCAAAGTTAAATCCTACATCTACAGTGCTAGTAGCCAAAATGATTTTACATTGCATAGCCCTTTGTCTATCTTTTTTCGGTGCAGGGCCTGTAATGCGTCCGATGTCATTACCAAGTCCTTGCTGTCTTAACAAAGTTGATAAACAATTAATATTATCAAGAGAGTCAAGAATTACAGCACCATTTTCATCAGGTCTTTCTCGAAAACGTTGGACAACTTCTGCTGCTAACTCTGCTAACCACTCTTCCTTACTATCTGGTTTTGGTCTTAATTCTAGATTAACTGCTGTTTGTGAAGGTAAAAGATTAGTATTACCTACTTCTCCATCAATTTTTGCTATTTTCACACCAGCCTGTTTTAAATTTTGCAATGCTAATTCACAAGCTGGTTCTGGTGTTGCTGTGAGTAAAACTACCTTGCGTCCATTTTCAAAAAACCGAAAAACGTGAGAATAAGCAAGATAAAACAGCATTCCTACTAGCTGTTTAGCATCGTAGAGGTGAAATTCATCAAAAATGACTGTAGAAAATTTGATGTAAAAACCAGCAGCAATATTGCCTCTATCCAGATTGTTATATGCAAAGAAAGTTGCATAGTAAAAAATATCAGGATTTGTTACCAAAAGAATTGGTGTATTTGCCCCAACATCATTGAAAATTGTAGCTGGATTTCGCAAAACATTATACAGCTTTTCTCCTGAACGACGGCCAACTTTATCGTCAGGCCAGCTTTTAATATCTTTAGCTGAAGCTGATTTTACAACATGAGGTAAATTAGCATCACGAATAAACTTTTTTACTGCTTCTGTTTGCTGTTCAATTAAAGCATTAGTAGGAGCAATGTAAACAGCACTATTATTCGGTTGATGTTTTAATACTGCTAATCCTGCTTTAGTTTTACCTGTGCCAGTTGGTGCTAAATCAAGGGTAATGTCTGCATCTTGCGATTGTTCAAATACATCTAGTTGGTGTTGAAGTGCATTCTTTATGAAAGATATTTTATCTGGTGATGCACAAGCTGAAATATTGCGAGGTTCTAATCTGATAACTAAGTTTTGATTACTCATTGCTACTTTCTCTACCGCAAAAATGCAAATCTGCTGGTACAATCATTTCCCCAACTTGCCAAGCAGCACCCCGAAAACGAAGATTTTTAATGATGGGTGCAGGAGGAATAGAAATTAAATCGAATGCTAAAGCCTCTATTTGCTGTGGTAAATCAGCAGCATTTAGATAATGTTGACTTTGATATTCACTTTCTGGTAGTAAAGTTACAGGAAATTCATTCAGCACATTCACCTTGACTTTACTCATGAATTTACCAAGGCGAATATAATTTGGTAATTGGTAATTTCCAAATACCAAAGTTTGAAATTTATTTCTACGTTCAATCATCCGCAGTCTTCCAGTTTGCGGAAAATTACTTGGTCTAAATGAACTTGGTTTTTTGCCTTGGCGTTGTAATGGTAAATCTTCCCGCGCCGTAGCAACACGATTATTAGTCATTGCATACCAGTAAGAATCAGAAAGAGCATTGAAACGTTCAAATCTGAATGTCACACTACCTACTGGTGAAGCTGGTAAGATATAGAAATCTTGTGCGATTGGTTGTAAATCTTCTTTGTAGGTTGGTCGTCCTGTAGCCTGACCTTGGAGGCGATAGGGGGAATTTACTTTACCTAAAGCATAGGTAAGAGCATAATTCCCAATTACCCCCTCAGTGTAATAGGTATCAGACAACTCCCTAGAGGCAAAAAAGACTGGTTCAAGACAGTATAATTCAACAAGTTTTGCCTGCTGAAAAGGAATTGTTGACATAACCTAAATCTCTACTTCAACTGGTGTATTCTTGCCTTTCGCCTTAGCCTTTTTCTTTTCAGGTGCAACCTGACGGAAGGATTCATAAGATTGGGTTAAACGCTTGAGAAAATTATCACGTTCAGCTTCTGACCAATTAGTTTCTACATCAGTCAGTAAATTTGCTAATTCTTCTTCAGATAGCTGCACAGAAACCCCTCTTTTATTTTTCCAATTACCAATTACTTGTTTGCTTGCTGTAATTAATTGATTAATATTCAAAGGGTGTTCTAAAGGCTTACCTAAGACATCATAAGTAGCTTGTACAAGTTCTAGAGAACTAGGAAGTTCGGTAATACTACCAAATACACCTAATATCTCGTTTTCCATTCGTCCAACGCGACTGGAAACCGCACCATAACGACTTGTGAAAATAATGTTACCGATGATATAGCGCAGTTCATCAGCAGTTACATCCTTTAGGGTGACGACATCCAAAAAATGCACACCTGGTTTGATGTATTCGCTAGTATTTAAAGCTGTTGATGCTTTTGTATCTTCATCTTTCTTTAACCGCATTGTGCCATTTTCGTAGATGGCGTTTATGGTGCGATCGCCTACAACATCACTAGCAGGTAAAATACTAAAAGCATCTTCAGTCCAAATGCGACTTTTTTGAGCGCCACCACCACCAGCAGCGAAGCCGTAAAGGAAACAATCTGCACACATTTCACAAGGTGCATTAGTATTTAAAGAACAAAGAGCGCCATCTTTAGGGTTAGTGTATAAAAGCTCATGCGCTCTTAAATGTTCTCGTCCGTAGCGTCTTTCTGGTGCTACTTGTTTACGTTTAGTCATTACCAAACGTTGAATTATAGTTTTTTGATTTTCACCCTCTAAACCAGCTTGGACAAATTCGCTACACATCGGTTCGCCTGAACCTTCTGTACGAAAAATAGTTTCAGAATGGGTTGTTCTTAAAACAACTAAAGTGATAAAACGTCCTTTGGGGAAGTTTTCATAAGTTGTTGCTAGAACTGAAGAAAGCTTTTGAATTGACATGATAAACTCCTTATTCATTATATAGATGTAGTAGCTTCGACAGATTCGTTATTAGACTTGCTCCTTAGTAAAGCATCTGCTTCTTCAAAGAAGAATAAATAAGCTGCTTCCAAGGTTTTTTGATCAGCTAAAAGTTTTTCTGGGCGTGCTTGATAAACCTCTTCATAGAGTTTTCGTAAAACTGCATAGTAGCGTTTGATGTATTCATATTTAGTTTTCTTAACTCCATGTTCACGAATTCGGTCTAACCGAGTATGGTATTGCTGTACTAATGCAGCGAACATCAAATCTAAATCCATATAAGATTTATGTGAACGCACGGCTGCTGTAAACTTGGCAAAAGGTTCTACTAATGATGTACGTTTCTCACGAGAACTTCCCCATAGTTTAGCTTCAGATGCAATTGCAGCAGATTCTCTAAGATATTGAGTCAATAGCGTATTTTCATTATTAGGCATAAGATTATTGAGTAAAGTATTTAACGGCAAAGAAATGCGATTCCAAACTAATCGAAAATTTGGTTCATCTTGTTCTCGTAAAGTCCAACGTAGCAAGACATAATAAAGTTCAATTGGTCTGACACAAGCACGAGCCAAATCATACAAACAATCATCAGCTTTCTGAATACTTGCAACAGATATTGCTAGTTTACCAATGCATCGCAGTCTTTCAAGAATCCTTTCTGCACTTAAAATCTTTTTATTCTCCTGCTCCTCTTCATTTTTAAAACGTTTATATTGCCCATTTCCAAGCACATATTGAAGGGCTGATGGTATTCCTTCTACTCGTCCAAAAATCCTACTATCATCAGTATCTTTTGATATTTCTGCTTCCAAGTTGCCACTTAGGACAAAAGGAAAACCAATATCTAAAGATAAAGATATTTCTAAAGCTAGTCTCAATGATTTTAATAAAGATAAAGAAGCATTAACATCTCCCCAATTAACAGGGGTAACTATATTAGTGTGAACAAATTCTCGTCGTTTTGGCAATGCAAAGCCAACAACTTTGTTAGCAGTAAATTGCAAAATTCCATCCCGATACAGTTTAAGTTCATCAACAGCTACAGGGCCTCCCTCAGCATTAGTAGTAACTAGTCCATCTATATAATCTCGCCATATTCTCAGAAGTTCTGGAGAAGAACCTTTCGGTAATGAAAAATGTAAATAAAAAGGATCTTGTTTTTTAACAGCTGTAAAGTTTGCGCCAACTGCTATTAATTGGTAGGCTAAAGCTGCAATTGAATCTGCTTGTCTTTTCGGTTCAGCACTGATACCACCCGGTAAGCGGTTAGAAAAAGCTTGTACTTTTGTACCAGGAGGCATATTATCTGAAATTAGTTCATCTATATCAGTGGAAGTAGAACCTAAAGAGCATCTTTGTCTGGGATTTGCTTCTACATAAGCATTTAAATCATTGCCTCCATTTAACCGAATAGCAAAAGGTAAATTTACCATTCTGCTAACGGCTGCAATCATTTCTTCAGATACTTCTGTTTCTTCAGATATTTGTGTACTTTCCTTTCTTAGTTGGAAAGATTCTTGTAGAGCTTCTCTAATACCCTCAATTCCTTTAACAGCAGCCTTAGCAGCAAATAAAGGTCGCCCATATTGACCATTAAATGGCTCAAGTGCAATGCGCTGAAGTTCAGATATACCCGTATGATGAGCGATTTTATCCCAAACGTCTTTAGGGCTTAATCCGGCTTCACGATAACTAAGATAAGCTGCTTTTAACCCCTCAGATATAGCAAATTCTTCTGCATTGCTTACAGGTAATAACTGAAGTTCAGCCGCTTTTATTAGTGCATCTGCACCAGCCGCTTCACCCCACTTAGTTACATCTTTAGAAATCTTGTCTGATTTATAACCAGCTTTTTTTCTTTCTAAAAGAGCCTCAACATTTACCAAAACTTCCTCAATATTTTGTTGGATGGCTTGATGAGTAACTTTAATACCATCCTTGGTAGCTCTGACAAGTCTTTCGATATTATTCCCAAAAACTTGGTCAATTTTACTTTGCCAAACAGCAGCTATTTCTTTTGTAAAATCAACATTTGGTAAAGCTTCTCCTTCAAAAAGTTCGCCATCAGGGAAAATTGCTAAAGGATTTAACCCATGCTTTTGCAAAACTTCTTCGCAAGCACCCAGCAATAGGGCTGTAATATAGCCTTTATCTTCAGAGAGGCTTATTCTAAAGAGGTTACATCTTCTATCAAAAGCAACGGTTAATTCTGTTTCCAGTTTGCGAAAACGTTGTGCATCTGGAATTCCTAAATCAAATAAATCCGCAGCTGTAAGCATCGCCGCCCATCGTTCGATATTTGGGTCTTCTGGTAAAAATCTTGCTCCATCGCTAACGTTATGACCTGAGTGGCGCTCAATTAGCTTTCTGACTAACTCCAAATCATCTTCTGAGACAACAAAGGTAAGTACACAAGCCTTTTCAAGTTGTTCTCGTAAAAATTCTTGATTTCTAGCCAGGGTTTTAACATTGCGTCCTTGAGAACCTTCTAATTTATTGAGGTCATGTACAGCAGTTGCAGCTAGTAGCAAAGGTCTTTTATCTTCTGGAACTTCTGCTATTCGGCTAACTGTCAAAATGAACTGACACGCAGAATCGAGGTGTTCTGCAAGGGTTGTACCCGTTCTCACACCAGTTTGATGATGATGTGCATGATTTTCGTAAAGCTGGGGGCGAATTTCAGTGAAATAACGCTCCTCTAAGGTTTTCGGAGGGCCATTTAAAAGCCTATTGCGCTTGATCATATAATGCAAACTTCTACCTAGATTTAGCTCTCAAAGTCGTTATAACTTATGACTTCGCCTTCGTCGTTAGTTACTGGTTGACATTTCAAATCTGCGATTACCCTCCTCAGTCGGAAGATTTCACGTTGATGCTTGTCAATCAGAGCCAGGCATTCATTAATCTTGTGAGCGATATATTCCACTGAGTAGTTCATGATCTATGACCTCTTGCAGGCTAAACAAAATCTACCTGCTCTCAGTATAGGCAGTTTAAACGTCTAGTGTCATATAAACAATGATGTTATTTTCCCGAACCTCTAGTTGAGGGTCATATTGCGTTATATTTATTTGTGGCCCCAAATATATTCAAAATCCCTATCAGGGATTGAAAATAGTGACATATCTACATAGGGGTCAGCTTATTTTTGCAAACAAATCCCTATCAGGGTTGTTTAGCCGGAGTTACTCTCTGGCTTTTTTAATGTCTTTTCTGATAACTCCATTACTAGAGCATCAAAATAATGTCATTACAATTTCATTTGAGAAACATGATTTCCTAATGTGTCTATGCACTTGAAAGTAAAAACCTGATTTACAATTACAAATAAGAGTATGGCACAAAATATCTTTAAGTGCAAGTACATTTTGTAAATGCCCAGAAAAAAAGAAACGATTACACTGTCAATTCCGCCAGGAACCAAGGAACAATTAGAAGCGATCGCCCTTCGTCTCAACATATATTGGGGCAAAGACCCCAGTATATCGGGCTTAATAGTGGCGATCGCACAACAATCTGTAGAGGTTGGAAAGCCTCTCACCCTTGACTCAAACCAAGTTAACGCTTTGCACAAAGCTATCAAAGCCCTGAGTGATGCAGGTCAGATAGGGGAAGCTCAAACTGTACTTACACTTTTGCTGGAGCGTAGTAATCTTGAAGCTCCCTTGCGTCAATCGCTGATGAAACAACTGAGTCAACCTGCTCCTGCATGGCGAATTCAAATTGAAGAGTTAATCAAGAGACAACAGCCTTTCTACCTTGTTTATCAAAACTCTCAAGGTGATGAACTAGCATATACAGTTCGCTATGCTGAAGTTCGTTTCTTTGAGAGACGTTTTTACTTAATGATTTGGTGTGAAGAAACTCAAGATGTAGAAAACGATATTCCTGATTTACCAGAACTATGGCACAATCGGTGCTTGCGTCTAGACCGCATCGAATCAATGGCAACTATACCCGCCAGTGGAAATTGGCGTGGAGAACTAGGTTATCTAGAAGTGTACTTGCATTTTCGCCAAGGCTTAGTTAAAGCCTATCAACCTAAAGAAGATGACATTAAAGATGAAGTTATTGGAGATGTTCGCCAAGTCGTGCGGAGAGTAGTTAATGATTTTTGGTTGATTCGAGAAGTATCGCGGTATTGGGAAGATTGCGTGATTGTATCACCTGAGAGTCTGCGCGATCGCCTTAAACAAAAACTCCTCACCCTCTGCCAGTTATACGATATCGAAACCAGGAGTTGAGTCTTGACGAGGAGAGGGAAGCGGAAAAACTTTTGATTGCTGGAAGGGGAGTAACATTCAAAGCCTCTCTCCTAAGAGAAGAGAGGTTTGACTGTATTGCACCCAAACGAGAACCGCTATATTATGTTCCGGGACGAGAGCGAATATGATCGGGTATATGATGGCGATCGCCTAATATTTCTAACAAGGGGCCATTAACGTCAAATTTAACCATACTTACCGACGCGACCAAAATATTCACCCGATAGCGATAGCGTCCCAAATCAATCCCCAGTAAACTGCAAAGCATAATCCGAATCGTAGCTTTATGAGAAACTACTAAAACATTACCTTGTGGATGTTTTTCTTGAATTTCAGCAATTACAGGCATAGAACGGTTAGCGATATCTACCGCAGTTTCTCCACCTAGTGGTGCATTCCAAGCTGGCTCTGTCACCCATTTTACATAGTTTTCTGCGTAATTCTCTTGGGCAAACGATTTACTCTTAGTTTCCCATTCGCCGTAACTACCTTCTCTAAGTCCGTCACGCAACTGCATATCCATACCGATAGCATCACAAAATGGCTTGGCAGTTGCAATTGCGCGCTTCATCGGGCTAACATAAACCCCTTCCCACTTCAATTGTTGATAAATATCCGCAAAAGCGGATGCCATCTGCATCCCCTCTGTTGTCAACTCCGCATCAGTTTCACCGCAGAAATTACCACTTTGACTAAAGGTAGTTTCTCCATGTCGCAGTAAATATAAATTGAGTGTCATAGCTTGTATGCGATTGGGATAAAGGAGTTTGTGCAAAAATAAACTACCATCATCTCGCAATCGAGTCTGTGACACCAGGACAAAGTAATCAACCAAAAAAGTTAATCAACCACAATCCGCATCCCTTATCGTAAAATCTGGTCAATCATTCTATTGGCTTGCGAATCGTAACTACCCCCAAATAAATTGAAGTGATTCAAAATGTGATACAGGTTATAAAGTGTTTTTCTCTGCTCATAGGCTAAATCTAACGGAAACACCTCGTTGTAACCTTTATAAAATGCTGCTGGGAACCCACCAAATAATTCTGTCATGGCGATATCAACTTCGCGATCGCCAAAATAAGTTGCTGGATCAAATATCACTGGTTCCCCCGATGCAGTACACCCAGCATTTCCACCCCATAAATCGCCGTGTACTAACGAAGGTTGCACCTGATGATTTGCCAATAGTTCCGGGATAGCTGTTAGTAACTTGTCTTGCTGGGGAAAATTACCTCCCCGCCGCCTTGCCAACTGAAATTGATAACCTAGGCGATGTTTAATATAAAATTCTGTCCAGTCTGCTGTCCAAGTATTGATTTGCGGCGTGGAACCAATAGTATTGTTAATTTTCCAACCAAAACCTTGACTGCTGCTGGCTTTGTGCATCGCTGCTAACTTGCGTCCCATTTCTAACCACGAATTGCTGTTACCGCTACCAAGTTCCAACCATTCCAGGACGATGTAGCTAGAATTATCAGTAGTACCCCAGCAAATTGGTTTGGGGACGCGAATACTAGCTGTTGCTAGCATTTCCTTTAAACCCAACGCCTCAGCTTCAAACATTGCAACTTGGGATGCAAGGTTTTGTTTGACGAAGTAGGTTATCTCACCATTAGAGACAGCATAACCTTGGTTGATGCACCCGCCACCAACCGATCGCCTTTGCTGACTTTGAAATTTTTCGCCAGTCACTTGGCTAATATGGGTGTCGATTTGAGTCCACATTATGCAATTTTAGATTTTGGATTTTAGATTAATAACTGAGCATTTGGTAATGGTTATTAATTATCTTCACCATGCCCAATGCCCTGGCTGGTTCCTAGCCTAGAGGCTGGGAACCAATTATAGGAGGCTCCGCCTCCAATACCTTGACAAGAGGCAGAGCCTATTTTAAATACATTCCCAGCCTGGAGGCTGGGAACAAGACGACACAAGACCTGAGCTTTCTTAGTGCCATTCGCCCATGCCCTATTCCTAATTTTTAATTTATGGTTTGACAAAAACTACACCATAAGCACTAGGAGATAGATACTTTTTGGCCGCTTGCATCAAGTCTGTTGCATCTTGGCTTTGAATGATCGCTGGGTAGTTAAAGGCGGGTTCCAAATCTCCTACCAAAGACTGATAATAACCATACAACCCAGAGCGATCGCTTGGTGTTTCGTTGCCAAATATAAATCTGTTAGCTACTCGCTGCCCTATACGGGCAATTTCTGATTCTGTTACCAACTCTGTTTGTAGTTTGCTAATGTGTTGAGCGATCGCATCCTCTACAACTGGTAAATTTTCTACTGCACATTTGGCTGAAATATAAAATATCCCTTGTAGCTCGTTGCTCATGTTGCTCACAGAAATCGAAGAAACTAATCCCCGTTCCTCCCGTAAATCCCTCACTAGTCTTGATGTTCGTCCGTGTCCCAAAATTCCGGCTAAAACATCCAATCCATAGGTACGATCTAAGTGCATCATTCCTGGAACCCGCCAAACCATTACTAGTCTTGCTTGTTGCAGACTTTCATCGATAAATTCTTGACGAACAATTTCTGTAAATGGTGATTCAGGATTCAGTGACGAGTGGGCAGAGACGCGATTAATCGCGTCTGTAGTGGGCAATGGAGAGTTGGGAGTAACTTTTTTAAATCCTTCCGCAACTGTTGCAATTAACTCTTCTACGGGCAAATTGCCCACAGCTACAGCAGTAATTGACTGCGGTTGATACCAATTAGCATGAAAATCTCGCATCTGCTGGGGTTTTAGTCCGGCAATCACCGATTCTGGCCCCAATACTGCACGGCGATAGGGTAGACGATCGAAGGCTGTCTCCATCGCCCGCCGATATGTACGTCGCTGGGGATTATCCTCTGAACGCCTAATTTCTTCTAAAACTACCAATCGTTCACGTTCAAAGGCATCATCAGGAATACTCGCATTCGATACTACATCTATTTGTAGTGGCGCAAGCTCGGCAAAGTCTTTGGGGGCAGTAGTTATATAGTAATGAGTATAGTCTTGGCTAGTAGCGGCATTGGTGACAGCACCCCGTTCTTCAATTCGACGTTCAAACTCGCCGCTAGCTAGTCGTTCTGTTCCTTTAAAAATCATGTGTTCTAAAAAGTGAGCCATGCCGTTGATGGCATCAGGTTCGACAGCAGAGCCAACTTTTATCCATAAGTTGAGGTTTACGGCTTCAACTGGCATTTGCTCGGCAATGATTGTCAAACCATTGGGCAACTTGTGCAGCGTCGGAGCATTGAGACGGGGAAATTTCCGCAGGGTTGAGGTCATTGCTACTTGTGTGTGAGGAGCATGTTACTCTCTTATCTTATCTGCGACTATAAAATAAGCACTGCGATCGCTTCTCTACAAAAAAAGAAGCGATCGCATTAGCAAGAGACACAAAAAAGACTTGACAGGGCATCTGCCTTAAGTTGACGCTAATAGCGAGAAGCCCACCTCACAAGAAGTAGCTGAGTATTTTTTTATTATATTAATGCAATACCCAGTTTCCTATCTGTCATATCTGTCGTTTCTATTATCTCTGTCATATCTATCGTTTCTGTCATATCTATCGTTACTATTATCTCTGTCATATCTGTCGTTCCTATTATCTCTGTCATATCTGTCGTTTCTGCGATTGCCAACTGAAAACTCAGCTCGGCAACCATTTTTCACCCAAATACGATTTCTCCGATAGCCCCAATTTCCTCTACAACTGGTGTTAGATAATTGCCTAACAAACCTGACTCTGCCTCTTGTATTTACCGAACAAGTATTTCTTCGATTATTCTGGCTTGAACAAGTTATTGTCTCTTGAGCTGAAGCTGGGGCAGCAATACTCAAAAGTGTACCTATACTAAGATTAGCAACCAGAAAGGTTGCAGCAATTGTGGGAATGCGCATAATCATAATAAAATGCTAGATTTCTTCCAGATTTCAATATGTAGTAATTCTAGCAAACTGCATTCAGAGCCAATGAATAAATCAGATTAAATGCAAAGAATATTTGCACTCTGAACTTTATCAAATACAACAGGTTCTATCAAGCAATTAACCATTGTAAGGGTTTTAATTGAGCTTTTTTAAATGTTCAATTTTGTAACAAGCCTACTTCCATTGGCGTATTTTTGCCTATTTTCTGTAATGCACTTGCTTTGGTACGCCGATTTTTCTAGGCTGGGACTCATATTTAATTTTTTAAATATACGTAGGTGAGCCAGTGCGTTGCGGAGGTTCCCGACGCTCGTGACGCTTGATGACTCGCTAACGCTGCGCTATCGCCTTGGCGTCTCCCTTTGGGAGATGACTCGCTAACACTGAACTATCCGTTGTAGCAACTGGCGTTGCGTTATTATGGCGTAGCGTAACACACCATTCCGAATTTTAGGTGCGTTACGCTACGCCATAACACACTCTACTGGCGTGTCTAGACTAAATTGCAAACTCTTGGGGGATGGGCTTCTAGCCCGTCCTAATTGGCGGGCAAGATGCCCGCCCCACAAGAAAATTTATTGCAACATTTTAGTCTTGTCACGCCACTACACATACTACTGCAACGGTAAGGCGTAATGGTAAAACTCTTCATTCTTAATGTAATCTCGCGCTTCATAGAGTTTTTGCGCGGTTATGTTAGAAATTTGAGTCGCTAAAATTACTCGAACGGCTCCACTCTCTTTTGCATATTTTTCCGCAACACTCATCAATAACTTTGCAATTCCTTTGCGGCGATACGACTCTTCCACATACAAATCGTTCAATATCCATACTCGTTTCATCGACACTGAAGAAAAGCTGGGATAAAGCTGAGTAAATCCAACTAATTCCCCATTGTCATTAGCTGCAAACATTACCGAGTCATTATTCTGGAAACGTTCTTTGAGAAACTCTTTAGCAGCTTCAAGGTTTGATGGCTGATTGTAAAAAATACGATACCGATCAAATAGTACTGAAACACTTTCAATATGATTAATATTAGCTAAAAAAACTTCCATATTTATGAAAATGGAGAAAAAGAACATTTAGAGTCTTTAAAGACTCCATTGGAATACAGTTCAGCAATTGATGAAAGGCAAAGGGAGCATAATAAACATAACAGAAGAGTTAGAGATGAACTGAGCTATAAAGGCTTACTTTAACTTTCTGTGCTCCCCTTGCGCTTTGTTAAGACTTTGGTTTATAAGTTGAAGCAACGTGTAATTCTTTCAACTGTTTAGCATCTACACTCGAAGGCGCATCTGTTAACAAACAACGTGCTTGTTGTGTCTTCGGAAAAGCAATGACATCCCGAATTGATTCTTCTCCAGCTAGCAACATTACCAAACGATCTAAACCGTAGGCGATGCCACCATGCGGCGGTGTACCATATTCAAATGCTTCTAAGAGAAAGCCAAATTTACTTTGTGCTTCTTCAGGAGATAAACCGATGGCTTCAAACACCTGCTGTTGAATTTCTCGCTGATAAATCCGCAGACTTCCACCGCCAACTTCTACCCCATTGAGTATTAAGTCATAAGCTTGGGCGCGTGCAGTTTTTAAGTCGCTCAAATCATCAGGATGTGGTGCTGTAAACGGGTGGTGCAGTGCTTCTAGACGTTTTTCGTCAGCATTCCACTCGAACATCGGGAAATCTGTAATCCACAGCAAGTTGATTTTTTCTGGATCGATTAGGTTAAATTCTCTAGCGATCGCTTGTCGTAATCTATCTAAAGTTTTATTAACTGTAGCAGCTTCCCCTGCCCCAAACAATAGCAAATGTCCAGCTTTAGCACCTGTGCGGCGTAAAATTTCTTGTTTTTGTTCTTCGCTTAAGTTGTCTTTAATTGCCCCAATGGTGTCAATTTCGCCATCATCCCTGACGCGGATAAAAGCTAAACCTTTAGCACCGGCTTCGCTGGCTTCTTTAAATAAATCGCCACCTGGTTTAATGCGGACATTAGAAATTACATCGTTACCGTTGGGAATGGGCAGGATTTTGACTATACCACCATTGGTAACAGTGTCACGAAAGACTTTGAAACCAGAGTCTTTCACGATATCTGAGACATCAACTAATTCCAAACCATAGCGTGTATCTGGTTTATCACTACCGTAGCGTTCCATCCCCTCAGCATAAGTGAGACGCGGGAAAGGGCGCTGTAACTCAATGCCTTTAACTGTCTTGTAGATATGGCAAACTAAATTCTCATTTAGTTCGATAATTTCTTCTTGGGACATGAAGCTCATTTCCATGTCCAACTGGGTGAATTCTGGTTGTCTGTCAGCGCGTAAGTCTTCGTCACGAAAGCAACGCGCAATCTGATAATATCTATCTAAGCCGGATACCATCAGCAATTGTTTAAATAGCTGGGGTGATTGCGGCAAAGCATACCACTCACCAGGATTGACGCGACTGGGTAGAACATAATCCCGCGCTCCTTCTGGGGTAGAACGGGTAAGGATTGGGGTTTCGACTTCGATAAAACCTTCCAAATCTTCTAAATAACGACGCATGGCTTTGACAATTTGATGACGCAGTTGCAAATTTTGCGCCATGCGTTCGCGTCGCAAATCCAAATAACGATATTTCAGCCGTAAGTCTTCCCGCACTGTTTCGGTGTCAGCTACAGAAACTTGGAAAGGTAACTGTTTGCGAACAGCATTGAGTAGTTCAATTTTATCGGCGTAGATTTCTACCTCGCCTGTGGGGATGCGGGTATTCAACGATTCTTCGGGACGTTGTGTTACTCTACCAGTGATTTCGACAACATATTCATTTCGCAGGGCGTTCGCATATTCGTAAGAATCTGGGGTGCGTTGCGGATCGCTGACGATTTGGACAATTCCAGAGCGATCGCGTAAATCTAAAAATATCACACCACCATGATCGCGGCGACGGTCTACCCATCCGTAAAAGGTAACAGTTTCTCCAATATGTTCTTTTCGGAGTTCGCCGCAATAGTGAGTTCGCATAAGTCTTAGTTATTGTTTCCGGGCTAGATTGGCAAGAAAATGTCAAAGCCTTCCCATTATCTAGCATCAATAGTAATTGTAGTAGTTCTGGTGAAAGAAAAAATCAAATAATCTCACACTATATATACAGCATCTTTCATGTATTTGAACCACACACAATACTTGTTGGGTTTTGGGGGAAAGGGAAAAGGGTAAAGGGGAAAAAACCTTACCTGTCGTAGGGGCGCAAGGCCTTGCGCCCCTACCCCGTGGTCTATGGTTGAGGACGGTTTTCTTGAGGAGAGGCTCCGGCATTGCCAGGAGGATGAGGTGGAACACCTAACGCCGCTTTTAACTGGGCTTCTGTAACTCCTAATTTTGTTGCTGCGGTTGCAAAATCAGGTCTGGGTGGGCGTTGACTGCGATCGCCTGGATTTGGCGGATTGGCTGGAACTCCTAACGCCGCTTTTAACTGTGCTTCTGTAACTCCTAACTTTGTCGCTGCGGCTTTAAAATCAGGTCTGGGTGGACGCTGATTGCGATCGCCTGGATTTGGCCGATTTGCTGGGACTCCTAACGCCGCTTTTAACTGTGCTTCTGTAACTCCTAACTTTGTCGCTGCGGCTTTAAAATCAGGTCTGGGTGGACGCTGATTGCGATCGCCTGGATTTGGCCGATTTGCTGGAACTCCTAGCGCCGCCTTTAACTGGGCTTCTGTAACTCCTAACTTTGTCGCTGCGGCTGCAAAATCAGGTCTGGGTGGACGCGGCCGTTCGTTTGATGGTTCGTTGGGCGGTTGTTGCGCTTGTGCAATTCGATCGAATTGATTAGCAGCATTTGCTTGATTGAGTGAAATAAAACCAAATGTGCCAACCAGAACAGGAATCGCTGTCGCTACTAGTACTCTACGAATATTCATCATTAAATCTCCAAAGGTTTATATTTCTAATTAAGTCTTCTCAAAATAACAGTTTGCCCTGTTTCTAAATTACAGTTTTGTAATTTAGAAACAACAATACTCTGACGAGATCGCCGCTGAGGGCGAGGTGAAATGCAAGGGTGCATCAATTAACGGTTATTGCGTTCTACCCGGTTTGGAACTGCTTCTTGATTATGAGCTTGGGGACGTTGGGGAGTACGCTTTTTCTCATGTGGACGGGGTTTAGAATGTCTGATTTGTGGTTTTTTCTCAGATATTTCTGGTTTGTTGGGCTGTTGTGAAATCTCGGCGTTCCGATGAGGTGGATTAGCGGCATTTGCCTGATGAGGTGCAACAAAACCAAATGTACCAATCAAAAAAGGAATCGCTACTACGGCTAAGACTCGACGAATATTCATAAAAATCAACCTTCAAAAACTAGTAGTCTGCCAACCTAAAAATGTTAGGTGGAGGTTGGGTAAAGGTTAAAGGAAAAAGGGTAAGGGATAAAAAACCTTTCCCCTTTCCCCCTTCCCCTTTACCCCGCTTGCGTTGCCTTGGCGTACTACTAGGGTGTTCATATTTCTAATTGAGCCACCTCAAAATTACAGCTTTCCTATTTTCTAAATTACAGTTTTGTAATTTGAATAAAAAATAATGAATTTAGAATAGAAGAATATATGAATTAATAAAAAATTGTGAACGTTCTGTTTGTTGAAGATGAAGCGAAAATTGCTAACTTTGTCAGGGCTGGATTAAAGGAGCAGGGATTTGTTGTAGACTACTGCGATAACGGTGATGATGGATATCTGCGGGCATTAGACAACGAATATGATGCGATCGTACTCGACATTATGATGCCGGGAAAAGATGGACTATCGATTCTAAAACTATTACGGCGGCAAGGTCGGAATGCTCCGGTGATTTTGTTGACGGCTCGGAATGAATTAGACGATCGCTTGCAAGGGCTAAATTTGGGAGCGGATGACTATATTGCTAAACCGTTTTTTGTGGAAGAGTTAGCAGCTAGAATTCATGCAGTTGTGCGCCGGAGTGTGAGCGAGCGCCAAAATCTACTTTGCGTTGGGCCGATCAAACTTGATCGCATCACTAGGGAAGTAACTTGCAATCACCAAGCCATAGAACTCACTAGCCGCGAGTTTAATCTTCTGGAATATCTTATGCGCTCTCCCGGACGGGTTTTCACTCGTACCCAAATTTTGGAACACGTTTGGGGCTACGACTTTAACCCCAACACCAATGTTGTGGATGTTTGTATCCAGCGAATTCGTAAAAAGATTGATCCCCTTGATCAAGCAGTCTGGATTGAAAGTATTCGAGGGGTTGGATATCGATTTCGCAAGCCAGATTCTTCATCATGAAACTCCCTTCCTTTCGACTCCGCATTGCTCTGTTGTCTGCGGCTCTAGCTGGCAGCACATTAGTCGGATTTGGCGCGGTTTCCTGGTTTCAGATTTACAATGCTAAGATTAGCCGCCTGGATGCAGAACTATTAAATCACTTGATGCGGGCAACTCCGAACTTCCCTCCACGAGAGGAACCTCCCATTGGCGCAGCCTTTCCCAGAAGAGAAAACTCGCGCGAGCGATCGCGATGGCAGTTTTACGAAGATTCCTTATCTTATGCTTTCGGAACCAATACAAAAACCCCTGTCGCCCTGGTGGTGCTGGACGCAAATAACAACATCCTTTATCAATCCAACTCCCTATCTGCCGATCTTGAGGTGAATCGTCTGTTGCTGAAGCGTCTCCAATTTACGCCTCTACCACCGTCCCCGAAGAGAGAACCACCACCTTTACCCTCCAATACAAATCCATCCTTCGAGCGGCCACCACTAATTCGTCCACGCCCACCTCAATTTATCACCGAGGAGACAACAACAGCAGTCTGGCGCATTGGGGCAGCTAAATTTCCCAATGCTCAGATTGCCATTGCCGTTAGCTTGCAAGCCGTAGATCAAGAAATGGCTAGCATTCGCAATATCTTCCTGGTTTCAATTCCGGGAGCGCTGCTGCTGGTTGCTGTGGGAGCATGGTTAGTTTCTGGCGGTGCTTTACGTCCCATCCGGCAATTAACGGGCGTAATTCAACAGGTAACTGTCAAAGGGCTAGATCAGCGCATTCCCATTGGGACAACTGATGTTGAATTTGTCGAACTGATTCAAGTGTTTAACCTAATGTTGTCACGCTTGGAACGTAGTTTTACCCAAGCTTCCCGCTTTAGTGGTGACGCGGCTCATGAACTAAAAACCCCACTGACTATTTTGCAAGGTGAACTAGAACGAACACTCCAACAGGTCGATCCTGGTAGTGAAGTACAACAGCGCTTAAGCAATTTGTTAGATGAGGTGCGCCGCCTGAGTGGAATTATGCGAAAACTTTTGCTGCTATCTCTAGCAGATGCCGGAAAAATGAGCTTATATCTGGTTGACGTGGATATGTCTGAGTTGCTGATGGAGATGCTAGAAGATGTGGAAATGCTAGCTCCCCAGTTGACAGTGCAAACTGACTTTACTGATGGGTTGTGGGTAAAAGGCGATCGCGATCTTTTAATTCAAGTTTTGCAAAACCTATTTAGTAATGCAATTAAATATAATCTCGCCAACGGCTGGATACAGATTCGCGCTCATCAAACTCCAACAACTCTCTACGTCACCATTGTCAATGCATCAAAAGATATTCCCCTAAGCGATGCCTACGGCGCACGTGAACGTGAACGCGAGCGCATTTTTGACCGATTTTATCGCGGCGATCCCTCACGTAACCGCAAGATAGAAGGAATCGGACTAGGACTGAGCCTAGCCCGAGAAATTGCCAGGGCACATCGTGGCGACCTTACTCTTGACTCAACATCTTCTGGTCAAACAGGGTTCACCCTCACCTTACCGATGAAGTAATCCCTCTTTCAAGAAACAAGGCAGGAGGCAGAAGGCAGAAGGGAAGAGGATTTGACTTATTTCTTCAGGAGTTTTTTTTTGATTTATTTAAAGCTAGGACTTACGCAAAACATCTCTTAAACTCTGATTTCTCCGTGTCCTCTGCGCCTCTGCGGTTCGTTATTGTGTAACTCGCGCGTAAGTCCTAAAAGCGATCGCCTGGCACTTGCATTGATTAATTCAAAGCATCAGCGATCTTAATCCCAAGGTGCTGCAATGCTTTTTCTTTGACAAATTCAGCGGCACTACGAGCTGATTCCGCCAAAATAGTATCGGTGTTTGGAGTCAACTTCAGCGCTCCTCCCAGATATCCCAAAGCTTTGCAATAATCATCAGTCAAGTTGGTAGATGCCAGTCTCTTTACAGTTTGATAATCCCCACCCTGAAAAGCTGTTAACGCTTTGTGGTGTAAATCATTTTCTGGCTTTCCTAGTACTTCAAGAATTGCGCTCACAGCTTTCTCGACTTTTTCTTGTGTTAGTTCTGTGGATACTGTTGCTTGCATATTTATCTATCTCCTTTTGTTCATGAATTTGCAAGTTGTCGATAGCGTTCTTGAACTTCCTGAATCGAAAACAAAGTTTCAAACTTCAATCCCGCTGACTGGTACAACTCACCTCCCCCTTGTTGTCGATCTACCAGTGAAATTACTTGATTTACGGTATAACCTGCATCTTTAAGACGCTCAACCGCTTTTAGAGCAGATTGCCCAGTTGTGACTACATCTTCCAAAACTACTACTTTTGCACCCTCTGGTAAACTGGGGCCTTCTATATAAGCTCTTGTCCCATAACCCTTGGCTTCCTTGCGAATAATCAGCGCTGGGATTGGGCGGTTTTCATAAACAGAAACTATACTCACTGCTGTCACAATTGGATCGGCTCCCATTGTTAAACCACCTACAGCCTGTGTATCTACAGGTAATAAAGGAAATAGTAATCGTCCGACTGCTAAAGCGCCTTGAGGATGGAGTGTTACCTGTGTCTTATTGACGTAATAAGAACTACGCAGCCCAGAAGATAGGAGAAAATCACCCTCTTGATAAGCAAGTTGGCAAAATAAATCTAGTAACTTGTGGCGTAAAGTGGTCAAATCAGAAGTGGTTGCCCAAATATCTGAGTGGGTAAGAGTTTCAGTAGGATACGTCATTACAAAACATTAAAAGTTGTGCTACACCAAAGGTTGAACTCATCAGAGTTCTGAACTTCAGCATAAATTAAGATTCGCCCAAAGCAAAAGTTGAGGAGTCAGAAACGTGCGTATAAAATTTAAAACCCTTGGTGGTTTATTGGTGCTGCTTGCTGCTGGTATTGCTTTTCCCTCTATTGCATCTGCCCAAACGGCAACACCCAATTCTGAAACGATGAATGATGTATTTGAACGAGCTTATTTTCGTCATGATCGCAATTTCTACGAAAATGGCGGCCTCAAGCGTCAGCTAGACTCATTTCTCGGATCTGGTTCTAGTTTCGGTGGTTCCTTTCCAGAAAATGAAATTGCCCGCGACGCTAATTTGATTAATACTTTATATCATGATGCCCTGACTCAGCAAGTTGGCAACGATCCTTATATTCGTACTCCTGATTTACCAAATCCTTATGACACATCGCTGATGATGTCTCCTCGCTATAGCAACAAACTCAAAGTAGGAACTGAATTCAGGTTTGAAACTTTACCATCTCGTTAAGATTGGGGAGTAGGGAATGGGGAGCAGGGGAGAATGATTACTAACCAACACTTCAGCAATATTCAATATAAGTGCCCATGCCCAATGCCCCATGCCCTCTATGGCTACTTTGTGATGATTCAGTGCGCCCTGCTGGAATCGAACCAGCCTGAAGACGAATTATGAGTTCGTTGCCTCCCCAATCGGCCAAAGGCGCTTGTTTTTTTGGTTTGTGGGTTGCTACGAGCAAATTACTTAAACTCTTAGCTCAACCTTATTTACTAATTTTAGAGCGAGAAAAATACTTTACGCACTGAGTTTAGCCAATTCCATGAATATAGCACAAATTTACCACGTGTGAATACTGGACAATAGTTTATTAGATTTTTATACTACATAATTTGATCATAGATATAGTGCAAACTAATATTGATTAAGTTCCTTTAAGGATTGAGGTCAAAAGCTTCACTATTCTTAAATAGACCAGCATTCTATTGTGATAGCTTGTCAGCGATGAAAATAAATTCTACTGTACTTCTTACTTTGATTTTGTTAATTCTGATGATGGGAGCCGGCTCTGTGAGCGCGTTTTTAGGCTTTGAACTGGGGAGTTCAGCACTTAAAGGCGTGACTACACCAGATGGGCGTCCCACAACCAAATTTGCCAGCAATAAGGCAAATAACTCCCAACAGGGAGGGCTGGTGCTATTAAAAGAAGAAGAAATTCTGAAAATTGTCAAGGCGCGAATTGAGGGTAAGACCAAAGCCGCTAAATCGGAAAAGCCAGAAGAAGATGATGAAGAAACCAATAGCAGCAAGCAGAAGCCAGAGGAAAAACCCCCAGAAGTAGTTGAAGAAAAGCCCTTACCAGGTTTTCCAGTTACAGCCCAAAGTCAGGGTGTAACAATGACTGTGCAATCTGCTCGCTACTCTGGTGGTGATTTACTACTGAAAGTGAAAATGCAGAACAAAGGTAAGGATTCTGTGCGCTTCCTGTATAGTTTTTTAGATGTTACCGATGACAAAGGACGAACCCTGAGTGCAAGTACAGAGGGTTTACCAACAGAATTGCCTGTAAATGGGCCAGCATTTTCAGGTACAGTGAGCATTCCGACAGCTTTACTTGATGATGTCAAGAAAATATCACTTGCTCTCACTGATTATCCCGCTCAACAATTGAAGCTAGAGGCATCGAATATTCCTGTAGAAAGGTAGAAAGGGCATTGGGCATTGGGATTAGGGAAGAGGTGACAGGTGATAGGGAATAATCTTTACCCTGTAACCTATACCCTTTCTAACTCCCCAATCCCCCTAAATGGAGGGCGTGAGTTTTACACGAGCTTTGGCGGTGAGTGGTTTTCCTAATTTAAGTTTGATAGAAGTGGCGCTGCGGTTGTTATCAGTGCTACTACTGATTGCCATAAATGCCTTTTTTGTGACGGCGGAATTTTCGATGGTGAGCGTGCGGCGATCGCGTATTCACCAGCTAGTTAAGGCTGGGGATATTCCAGCGATCGCTGTAGAAATGTTACAACGCAGTATTGACCGACTGCTATCTACCACCCAGTTAGGCATTACCCTCTCTAGTTTGGCACTGGGATGGATTGGCGAAAGTACGATTGTTGTGCTGGTGAATGCCTGGTTAAGATCCTGGCCTTTACCCAGCGGGATGACTAACTTCCTCGCCCATTCCCTATCAATTCCTATCGCCTTTTTCTTAATTGCCTATTTGCAAATTGTGATTGGAGAATTATGCCCCAAATCCTTAGCCATGCTGTACTCAGAACAGCTAGCGAGGTTTTTGGGGCCTCCGGTAAAAGCGATCGTGCGTTTTTTTGGCCCCTTTATCTGGATTCTTAACCAATCAACTCGTTTTTTATTACGAATTTTTGGCATCCAATACACAGGTCAAGGCTGGCGACCGCCTGTAACTCCCGAAGAATTGCAACTGATCATCTCTACAGAATGGGGATCTACTGGTTTACAGCGTGCAGAGCGAGAATTGCTCAATAATGTCTTCGAGTTTGGGGATGTCATGGCGCAAGATGTGATGATCCCGCGCACCAGTATTATCACACTGCCAAAAGATGCTAGCTTCCAGACATTACTCAGGGAAATGGCTTCTACTGGTTACTCTCGCTATCCCGTGATTGGTGAATCTTTAGACGATGTTCGCGGTATTGTTTATTTTAAAGATTTGGCACAACCTTTGGCAGTCGGAAAGCTCAGTTTAGAGACACAGATCCAACCTTGGATGCGTCCCGCCCGGTTTGTTCCAGAACACACGCCCTTGAGTGAACTTTTGCCCATGATGCAGCAAGAGAAACCCGCTATGGTCATGGTAGTGAATGAATTTGGCGGTACTGTGGGACTAGTGACAATCAAAGATGTCATTGCCGAAATTATTGGCGATCCCAGCGACCTTGAAAGCAGTGAAGACTTACTGATTCAGATGTTAGGTGAGCAAAAATTTTTGGTGCAAGCACAAATCAACCTCGAAGACCTCAACGAAGTTTTGCATCTCAATTTGCCCCTGACCAGAGAATACCAAACACTAGGGGGATTTTTGCTGTATGAGTTACAGAAAATTCCGGACAAAGGCGAAATATTTTGTTATCAAAATCTCGAATTCACCGTGGTATCGATTGTTGGGCCACGCCTGCATCAAATTCAACTGCGGCGGTTAGAGGAGTTAGGAGTTGAGAGTTAGGAGTTATGAATTTTAACTCCTCACTCCTAACTCCTAACTTTTCAAGAAGCATACGCCACAGGATCGACAAGTCCCAATTCGGCAAAAGCTGCTAGCCGTAAGCGACAAGAATCACACACACCACAGGCGACATCTCCACCTGCATAGCAAGACCAAGTTAGTTCCCAAGGAACTCCCAATTGGTTCCCCAGTTGGATGATTTCGGTTTTTTTCAGGTTGATTAGGGGTGCAACAATCTTAATTGGTTGTCCCTCACGCCCTTGTTTAGTTCCTAGGCGAAAAACTTCCTGCATTGCTTGGATATAGTCGGGGCGACAATCAGGATATCCTGAGTAATCTAGGGCATTAACGCCGATATAGACACGCTTTGCTGCGATCGCTTCGGCAAAACCAAGAGCAAAGCTTAAAAAGATGGTATTACGAGCCGGAACGTATGTGACAGGAATATTTTGAGACATTTCATCTAGCGATCGCTCCTGGGGTAAATCAATGGCATTATCAGTAAGGGCCGAACCGCCCCATTGTCGTAAGTCAAAGTTTACTACCTGATGTTTTGCGATCGCAGCTTTTTGAGCAACACTGAGTGCTGACTGTAACTCTCGTCGATGTCGCTGCTGGTAATCAAAGGAAATAGCATGACATTCACAGCCATCAGCTTGAGCTTTGTACAGAATTGTGGAAGAGTCCAATCCCCCAGATAACAAAATTACAGCTTTCATCTCGGTTGCAAATTTTGGATTTCAAATTACTGCATCAAACCTTAACAAAATGCCAGAAAGCAATGCAAAGGAGAATTTATACTTAGGTCTTACTGAAAGTTTTAAAGTTAATAAAAATACATATATTTTTGTAGAAACTGCAAAATCCAAAGCAAACTCGAAATATCTATACAAAAGATATTTGGATTACGGGAACCGATCACAAACTTTGAAATTCTTCATAAACATAGGCTCTATGTTACCATCTGGATGGTTTTAGACGGATCGTAACCGGCTTTCGAGTATAAACGCCAACGGCCGTAGCGTCTCTAAATTTGGTGGTTGAGGAGAGAATAATAGTGCAAAATAGCATGTCAGTGGCAGAACCGAATCTATATACACAGCGCAACCAGCCACGACCAATCCGCATAGGCGTGATTGGAGTGGGTAACATGGGACAACACCACGCTCGCGTGCTGAGTTCAATGAAAGATGTTGAACTAGTCGGAGTGGCAGATATTAACGTCGAGCGAGGATTAGAAACTGCCAGCAAGTACAAGGTGCGTTTTTTTGAAGATTACTGCGATCTGCTACCCCTTGTGGAAGCAGTTTGTGTAGCTGTTCCCACCCGTCTGCACTATGCCGTGGGTATCAACTGTCTGTTAGCGGGAATTCATGTTTTGATTGAAAAACCGATCGCAGCCAGCATTTCTGAGGCAGAGTCTTTAGTAAATGCCGCAGCTGAGTCTGGGTGTATCCTGCAAGTAGGTCATATTGAGCGTTTTAACCCAGCTTTTAAAGAACTGAGCCAAGTTCTAAAAACAGAGGAATTACTGGCGCTAGAAGCCCACAGAATGAGTCCTTACTCAGATCGGGCAAACGATGTTTCAGTTGTGCTGGATTTAATGATCCATGACATCGACCTACTTTTAGAATTAGCTGCTTCCCCAGTCACAAAATTGACTGCTAGCGGTACTCGCTCCTTGGATTCTGGTTATTTAGATTACGTAACCGCCACCTTGGGGTTTGCCAATGGTATTGTTGCTACTCTGACTGCTAGTAAAGTCACCCATCGAAAAATTCGCCGGATTGTCGCCCATTGCAAAAATTCATTTACTGAGGCAGATTTTCTCAAAAATGAAATTTTGATTCACCGCCAAACGGCTGCCAATTCTCTCACTGACCACCGACAAGTACTTTACAGGCAAGATGGTGTAATTGAAAAAGTTTACACCAGCAATATTCAACCACTAAGTGCAGAGTTAGAACATTTTGTCAACTGTGTACACGGTGGCAATCAACCCTCAGTAGGTGGTGAACAAGCTCTCAAAGCCCTGAGACTCGCAAGTTTAATTGAGCAGATGGCTCTGGAAGATCGAGTTTGGAATCCCTTAGACTGGCAATCGGAACCAAGGGTACAATCTTTGACTCCCACAGTCTAGAAGAAGGGACGAGGGGGATGAGGGGGACAAGGTGAAATTTTCTCCTTTCTCTCTCCGTGCTACCCCACAGCCCCAACTTCAGCAGAAAACCTAGAATATGTTTTTAAATTTGCCATCAAATCTTTAGATCCTTCCTAGTCCCTTTAAAAAAGCAGGCTAAGGGGGATCTAAAAAATTAGAAAATAAAACCTAATGGTTTCAGATCCCCGACTTCTTCAAGAAGTCGGGGATCTGATCGCCCCGCAAGATTAATGAAACAGAGACCTAGCTTCCACTTGTCTGACTCTATTTTTCAGTTGTGATGCCAATTTTTAGTGTAGCCAAATTCCCTTGACTCTAGCAAGCGGGAATAATTACCCTTTAAAAAAGCTAAAGCTGAATTTAGCACCAAGACTAGTCCAACAATTTCAGGAATTAACTCAATGCTTGAATGGATAACTAATACTATCAATTATTTTGGCTACTGGGGAATCGCCCTACTAATGTTTTTAGAGAACCTTTTTCCCCCGATTCCTTCAGAATTGATTATGCCACTGGCTGGATTTACAGCAAGTCCATATCAACCAGGAGGGGCAAAGCTGAATATTATTGGTGTATTTTTCGCAGGACTTTTGGGTTCTGTATTGGGCGCACTTATTTGGTACTATCCGGGTAAGTTCTTGGGTGAAACTCGTTTGAAAGCTTGGGCTGACAAGTATGGCAAATGGCTGGCTATATCCAGTAAAGATATCATCAAGGCCAAAAAGTGGTTTGACCGACAAGGTAGAACAGCGGTATTAATTGGTCGTCTTGTGCCAGGAATTCGCACCTTGATTTCTGTTCCCGCAGGTATTAGCAATATGCCCCTGCTACCATTTTTGGTTTACACAACATTAGGTAGCGCTGCTTGGGTGGGTTTGTTAACATACTCAGGATACGCATTGGGTAGTCAGTATGAACTTGTGGACAAGTACCTTGCTCCTGTATCTAAAATCGTACTTGGCGGTTTGGTTCTAGCATTTGTTTTCTGGATATTCAAGCGCCAGCTAAGACGCACTAGACGCACTAGAAGATGAAACACGGACGCTTTTGGTTTGAAAGCAGTGAAAGCAGGGGTTACATCTGGCCAAAATTCGCCTACACTATGCCAAATAATACTAGATGTGCGTTGGCAGAGCTTACCAGAGGTATCGCCGGAATTAATTTTTGGCGTATTTCTAGCTACACTTGACGCAACCTAGAATTTCTGGTTGCTCGCATTTTTGTAAGATGAGCATGACAACTTTTTACAGTTAAGTTTGAACTAGGAGCTTTCATGACAGACCAACCTTCCGCCGCTACCCCAATCAATGCTGCTGCTATACCCATGAATAGGGTGTCGGCATCGACTCCCATCAATGCTGTTAATAATACTCCCAAGCCAACCGGTGTTCCAGGGAAAACTATTCTCAGTGTTGACTTAGGCAGAACTTCCACAAAAACTTGTGTGAGTCGTGAACCAGGCAGTGTGGTGTTCGTACCTGCCAACGTCAAGCAGATGTCAATAGAACAAGTACGCGGTGGTGTTTTTGAAGCCAGGGCTACTGACCCTTTAATGGATTTGTGGCTGGAGTATCAAGGAAATGGATATGCTGTTGGTCAACTGGCAGCCGATTTTGGGGCGAATTTAGGAGTCGGACAATCTAAGGTTGAAGCTGCACTGGTAAAAGTTTTAGCAAGTGCTGGCTACTTCAAACTCAGAGACGATATCTCAGTTGTACTTGGTCTGCCTTTTCTTTCTTTAGAGCAATTTGAAAAAGAAAAAGCACAGTTGATTAGCCAAGTAGGTGGCCCTCATGTGTTGAACTTCCGAGGCGAATCTGTGTCGCTGAACGTCAGTAAGGTATGGGTCATGCCAGAAGGCTACGGCAGCCTGTTATGGTCTGAAGCTCAACCCAAGAAAAACCCTGGTAGTCCCGATTTTACAAAAATATCGGTGGCGATCGTCGATATTGGACATCAAACCGTCGATCTTTTGATGGTAGATAACTTCCGTTTTGCCAGAGGTGCTTCTAAGAGCGAAGACTTCGGGATGAATAAGT
This sequence comes from Nostoc sp. EspVER01, assembly GCF_034530635.1. NCBI lineage: Bacteria > Bacillati > Cyanobacteriota > Cyanophyceae > Nostocales > Nostocaceae > Nostoc > Nostoc sp. EspVER01. The sequence continues at coordinate 101,987 of NZ_JAVRCS010000009.1, read as the reverse complement.
TTTATGAATTGGTGTCTGCCGAAATCGAGGGAGCAGATAGTCAATCTCTAGCCCTGATTTCCGCTGTCAACAAACCCAGAGGTGAACGCTTTTACCGTCCTAAAGGCGCTAGCAAGCCCACCAACCTAGATGATTTTCTTCCCAACCTCACAGAGATGTTTTCTCGCGAAATCTGTAGCCGTGTGCTAGCTTGGTTGCCAGAACGCGTCACCGATGTGATTCTGACTGGCGGCGGTGGTGAGTTCTTCTGGGACGACGTTCAACGTTTACTCAAGGAAGCAAAGATTAATGCTCATTTAGCAGCACCTTCCCGTCAGGCGAATGCTTTGGGGCAGTATATTTATGGAGAGGCACAATTATCCTCCAATCGCGCTGCTAGGGCATAAAGCTGATGTTCCAATGGTCAAAAAAGGTAGTTAAATCCGTCACGTTCAACCCAGAGCTTGCTGATGAAAGCTTGTTAGCGCAAGTAGAAAGTTATTTGGAAAAACAACCAGACAAGACTTTCAGCGATCTCTGTAAAGAAGCCTTGTGGCAATCTTTATGTGTACCGGAATCTGTACAACCTGCTCCACAAACAGCAGCAACAACACCGACTGATCAACAAATCGGTGAACTGCAACGTCAAGTGGCTGGACTTGAGGAACGTTTTTTTGCCAAGGGATCTAATCGTTTGGAGGCGATGGAACATCATCTACTGCAACTTTCTCAACAAGTTGCACAACTGGCGCTCATAGTCAATGATCGATCGTTCGTTCCGTCTCCAAGTCAATTAGAAGTAGTAAATAATACTTCTTATACTGTTGCTACCCCTCCTCAAGAGGTTGACCCCGTAATCAGTCGCCTTAGTCAGTTTCTCGATGATTTTTAAGGAAAAATCAAGTTTGTGAGCAGTTTTTGCTCATATTAACAATCCTTAATAGTATTAACTATTAAGGATTATTAATGTTTATATATAAAAAGAGATTTGTGTAGGTGGAGCGATCGCGCTGACAATGGCAAATCATCAAAACAATATTCCTGCTATCTGATAGCAAAATTTAATTTACAAACAGATTTTAGGTAATTATTAATTAGTTGATCGCTTCAGACCCCTTGTTATTTTGTTAGGATGGCGACCTTTTGATAAAGCAACAGGAAAGTCTTCAGATTCAAAGCTGAAATAAGGTGTCTGTTCTTTTTGACACAAAGTATGAGCGCTATTAGGTACTTTATCACTGAGATGTTTCATTAGATGAGAAATCTTGACAAAATTTTCATGAGCCTGATTGGCTTCTCCCTTCATCGCTTCAATCAGATGGTAAGTGTAAATACTCATTTGTTTATCAGGTCTAATCCAGGAACTTTCTTCTCCTTGAGATGAAGTAAAAACTACCCGACCCTTACCTTGTTTTAAGTCATTAACGACGCTTTTTGGAATAGGAATTTCCTCAAAGTCAGAAGGAATTTTTTTAGCTGTCGCCATTCCTGCTGCATGACAGCTATCAATGATAACCAGAAGTCGTTCAGATTTAATCTGGCGCAAAGCATTAGTAAATTCTTCTGCACTTAAAGATGAGTTTTCCAGGTCGAAAGGGTTAATATCATGTGGTAACAAATAGTAACGATTTTGACTCTTACTAAACCATCCATGACCTGAATAATAAACAACTACCGTAGCTTTTGGGTTAGCTTCTGCTTGTTCTTTGAGCCAGTTCAATTGTTCCAAAATTTTACTACGTGTAGCTTCTCGATCGTATAACAGCTGAACATGCTCTGAGTCATTAGGATAAGCACAAAAATTGGGGTCAACTAAAACTTGATGAAGTGCTTGAACATCTTTGACAGTCACTGGTAAGGATAAAGGCTGATAAGCGGATTCCCCAACACCGATGAGTAAAGCATAGCCACGAGCAAATATAGAAGTTTTTGGGTCAAAATTAGGCTTTGTTTCTGCTTGGGAATTTTGTCGTTTAACCCAATACATATAACCTACCCAAATTAAGCCAGATAGTGTTGCTATTATCATCAATAAAATAAATACTCTGGGAAATGGAGGGGGTGGAGGGGGGAGGAATGATATTAATAATAGTAATGTATTTTTTAGTTAGTATTTGTATATCATCTTTTTTATCAATCAAAAATTGATTGATAATTGTTACCCATGCACTATCATCATTGGGCAGTATTAATCCATAATTTTCGTAGCCAATCATGAACTATGAATCAATATAAAATTCATTTGGTTTTTGCGATTCTAAGTCTTTTAAATATTCTTCAGCAAGAACTTCGTCAGTAGCTAATGCATCAATTTTTTCATTTTCATTAGATAAAAGAGCCTCAATAGCACCTGCCCTACCACTCTTTAACTTTACGATCTCAACTTTGTGTGAAATCAGCTTATTAAAGAAGGTATCAAGTTTAATAACTGTTGTAGTATTTTCAATAACTCCAATCCTAAATTTAGAATTATTATAAAGCTCAAGATTAGTATGATTTTTTCCATTATATTTACGTCTTATGAATATAGCTTTAGTTGTAAAAAAAACATCAGAAAAGCTAATGTTTGGTTTATCTTGTCTAATAGAATCTGCACCACATTCGCCAGCCAGATGAAAATTATCCTTGTAAGGATATTCAGTATTAATAAACCTTTTTGTTATAGGGAGCGGATATTTGACTATATAAACATCATTTTTGATTAATTTTTTTTTCTTTTAAATAGTTATCCATTAAACTTATTAAATGTGTGCAAACACCTTTGCACCTTTATATACACGCACAAAACTGCTCACTTTTGTGTTGAATATTATTAGTAAATATTTTTACTAGATTCTTTTTTTACTCTGCACACTGTATAAATGCTAGAATCCTCAAGTAGACAGTTAGGATACCTAGATGCCAGTTGTAGCTAACTCAATCAAGTTTGGTACAGACGGCTGGCGGGGCATTATTGGTGACGAGTTCACCTTTGAACGCCTAGCCTTGGTCGCACCAGTTGCCGCAAAAGTATTATATGATACATATTTTTCTACAGTGGGTAGCCGGACAATAATTGTCGGTTACGATCGCCGATTCATGGCTGAAGACTTTGCTCGTGCTGTTGCCGATACTGTCAGTGCTGTCGGATTTGATGTGCTATTGAGCGAGAGCTATGCCCCAACCCCAGCTTATAGTTGGGCAGCAAAAGAACTCAATGCTTTAGGGGCACTGGTAATTACAGCCAGCCATAATCCTGGTAAATATTTGGGTTTAAAAGTCAAGGGTTATTTTGGTGGATCGGTACCGCCAGAAGTCACAAAAGAGATAGAAGAGCAGTTGGCGGTGGGAGTACCACTAGCAGCTACCCCAGGTAAGCAAGAGAAATTCGATCCTTGGCCTAGTTATACCCAAGCGTTAGAACGTAAAGTTGATATTGCCAAACTTCGAGAAGCGATCGCATCTGGTAAATTGACGGTATTTGCCGATGTCATGCATGGCGCTGCTGCTACTGGATTGGCGAGACTACTAGGCAATCAAGTCAAAGAAATCAACTCAGAACGCGACCCCCTCTTTGGTGGCGGTGCGCCGGAACCCTTACCTAAATACCTTTCAAAGTTATTTGAAGTCATCAAGACTCACCGAGAAACCGATAAATCAGGTTTAACAGTGGGGTTGGTATTTGATGGAGATTGCGATCGCATTGCAGCAGTAGATGGAGAAGCCAACTTCCTAAGTTCCCAAGTCTTAATCCCGATATTAATCGACCATTTAACCCTGCGGCGCGGTTTTACTGGAGAAATAGTCAAAACTGTTAGTGGTTCCGACTTGATGCCCCTTGTAGCAGCACTACATAACCTCTCAGTCTTTGAGACAGCAGTTGGTTATAAATATATTGCTGACAGAATGTTAGCAGCAAAAGTGTTGCTGGGTGGCGAAGAGTCGGGAGGAATTGGCTATGGTAGCCATATTCCCGAACGCGATGCGCTGCTGTCAGCATTGTACGTCCTAGAGGCGATCGTAGAATCTGGTTTGGATTTAGGTGAGTATTATCGCTACTTACAGAAACAAACAGGGTTTACCTCAGCTTACGATCGCATTGATTTACCCTTAGCAAGTATGGAAGTGCGATCGCGTCTTTTGCAACAGCTGCAAACCAAACCCTTAACAGAAATTGCAGGGAAAGCAGTGATTGATTGCCAAACAATTGACGGCTACAAGTATCGCCTCGCGGATAAAAGCTGGTTAATGATTCGGTTTAGCGGGACTGAGCCAGTTTTACGGCTATACTGCGAAGCCTCAACAATTGAACAAGTGCATCAAACTCTTGCTTGGGCGAAACAGTGGGCGGAGTAAAATTAGTGAGGAGTTATTAGTTAGGAGTTATTAATTCCTAACTCATCACTCCTAACTCCTAACTAATAATTTGTAATTCATGACATTACTTGTAGTAGCCACAGGAAATCCAGGTAAGTTGCGGGAAATGCAAGCTTACCTGGAAAATTCTGGTTGGGAATTAACCCTTAAACCTGAAGAATTGGAAATTGAAGAGACGGGCGAAACTTTTGCCGCCAACGCTTGTCTAAAAGCATCACAAATTGCTAAAGCTACGGGAAAATGGGCGATTGCTGATGATTCGGGTTTGCAAGTAGATGCCCTAAATGGCGCACCAGGGGTTTATTCTGCACGTTACGCCAAAACCGACTCAGAACGGATTGCTAGGCTATTGAAAGAATTAGGCAACGAGGTAAATCGACAAGCACAATTTGTTTGTGCAGTAGCGATCGCTCGTCCTGATGGTGCGATCATATTAGAATCTGAAGGTATTTGTCGCGGCGAAATTCTCCATGCGCCTCGTGGTGACAGTGGTTTCGGCTATGACCCAATTTTTTATGTGCAAGAATTGCAATCGACCTTTGCTGAAATGACACGGGAGTTGAAAAGGTCAATTAGCCATCGAGGCAAGGCTTTTACAGCTTTACTTCCGCAACTAGAGAGAATTAGGAGTTAGGAGTTAGGAGTTATGAATTCTGCTAAATCTTCATTTATTAGTCCAGACTCACAACTCATAACTTTTAACTCTTAACTCTTAACTTTTTTAAACTGCTTCTGTGTTCTTTTCGCCAGTGCGAATCCGAATCACTTGCTCAACAGGCGAGATGAAAATTTTACCATCGCCGATTTCACCAGTGCGGGCAGCAGCAATAATTTTGTCTACCACCATATCAACCTGATTGTCGTCAACTACGATTTCCACTTTGAGTTTTTGCAGAAACTCAACGGTGTACTCAGAACCACGATACCGTTCAGTTTGACCTTTCTGCCGTCCGAACCCCCGGACTTCAGAAACAGTCATGCCAACAATACCAGCGTTAACTAAAGCAATTTTCACCTCATCTAACTTAAATGGGCGGATAATAGCTTCTACTTTTTTCATCTTCTTTACTCCTGACTTCTACTAGCTTCGTTTATATATCTAACCAGATCCGCTGTCTGAAGCTGTAACTAGCGGTGCTTTTCCTAAAAAATATGTAATAATTACAACTTTTTTAAAGTGTGAGTGCTTTACTTGAGGGTTTATGACATAAAAAGCGGCAAGGATTTATTAATTGGATAATCTTTGAGGTTCTAACATCAAGAAGTTGCTGTCAATTTAGCATTTTATGTAGCTTTTATAACCTAAAAATAGATCGTTTCCACCATTTAGGAGATTTGTTTGGATATTTAGAGAGCGATCGCAGCCAAATTATACACTAGTCCGAAAGCCTGCTACTGCTGCTGACTGTGGGAATGTCAACTAACGTTTCTGGTGTTCAAACAAGGGACGCACAACGAAATATCCAGCACTAAAGGCAGTCAGCATGATTAACAAGATGGTAATAATTAACCACCAGCCATTGAGTCCCTTGACATCTGGCTCAGTAGTGGAATAATAACTGACTTGTTGCTCTTCTATCAAAACTGGTTCTGGTATCGGAAAATTCATTTCCATTACAGGTGCAGAAAAGTCTTGGTGGCGGCTTTTTTCGGCTGGTTGTTTGGACACAACAGATGGATGCGAACGAGAAACCTGCTGAGGTGAACGCGGTTGTGTTACTGGCTGTTTGGCGGCACTTTGAACATCACCAGAAACTTGGCTAGCTTGGGGATAATTAGCTGTAGCATGGGAATCCACAAAATTTTGCAAACGAGAAAAAGACTCAACGACTTTGGTAATTTCTTGGCGTAATAGTTGATTTTCTTGCGTTAGTTGCTGATTTTGGGTGGTGAGTGCATTTAGCCTCGCCTGTGCTGCTTGCAACTCTGTTGACAATTCCCTGTATACAGATAGTGGTACAGAGGGAGGGTAGGCTTGAGTACTCGGTGTTGGCGAATTTCTGTGAACAGAACCTATGGTTGTTCGCATCGGGGGCTTGGTATTAAAAATCAAAGTAATTAGATCGTACAGAGATGCTAACAGAGATAGTCACCCCTGAAACTATGCCCAAGAATAATAGAAAAATACCGAAAGGGCAAAGATTTTTTATTTGGGCATTGACGATGAGGTACTGAGAAAACTTTTCTCTAGTCCCCATCCCCAATGCCCAGTCTCCAATCCCTAGTCTCTAGTCCCTAGTCCCTAGTCCCCACAATGGGAAGAAGTGTCCGACAGGGCCTTGCCCTTCGCCAATATCTAGGGCATGAGTGAGTGCGGTAGTCACATATTCCTTTGCCTGTTGCACTGCGTGCCACAAATCTTTTCCTTTAGCTAGATTAGCAGCGATCGCAGCCGATAGTGTACAACCAGTACCGTGGGTATTTTTTGTTTCTACTTGCTGGCAAGTCAAAACTTCCAACTTGTCCCCATCAAACCAGATATCAACGCCACGCAAATCTCCCTGCATACCTCCACCTTTGACTAAAACAACCTTTGTCTTTAAAGTCTTGTGAATAATTTCAGCAGCGGCTTGCATATCCTCTAAAGAATTAATTTGTAAACCGCTCAAAATCTGGGCTTCATAACGATTGGGCGTGATCATCACCGCTTTGGGAATCAAGGCATGGCATAAAGTCTTTACAGCATCATCATCAATCAATTGTGCTCCCATGCGTGACACCATTACTGGATCAACTACTAAATTATTGATTTGTAAAGCTTCCACTTGCTGGGCAACAGCAAAAATAATTTCCTGATTGAGCAACATTCCAGTTTTGGCAGCTTGTACGCCAATATCCTCAACTACTGCCTGAATTTGCGCCACAACAGCCTCTGTTGGCATAGCATCAACCCTCTTCACTCCTAGAGTGTTTTGTGCCGTGACGCAGGTTATAGCACTAGTACCGTGGACACAGTGAAAAGCAAAGGTACGTAAATCAGCTTGAATTCCGGCACCACCACCGCTATCTGAACCAGCAATGGTTAAAGCAACAGGTATTCTGGAGTTTATTTCAGTGTTCATATTATGAAGATTAAGTAAGTTAGCGTTATCAAACCAAACTATCTCAAAGATTGATGAACTACGCTAAAACCCTCTTCCCTCTTGCCGATTTCAAGGACTGACCCCACCAGACACCTCCATAGTTTTTTCGTTTTTGTTGTAAAAAAACTTACAACATTCCGGGCATCCACTGATATCAAGTGCTATTTGTAAAGGTTAGTTTTAATTAAGTTCACAACGCTCAGTTACACCGCTTAAAACAGGTTCAACTAAGTTGTTACATTAGTCCCCTTAAGTTCAAGGGTCAACCTAACTAAAGTTTCAACCAATTTAACTTTGATCGCTTTCACTTTAAATCCCCAGTTATCAGTTAAGGGTGAATTTTACCATGCAGATTTGGCAACCCCCTGACCTAAAACAACGCATAAAGTTCAGAGGAATTACTATGCCAAATACGATCGTTTTATCGAATATCGCAGATGCTAAAGCTGGTTTGAAAAGAGCAGCGATGTCTACGATGATCACTGAGCGCAGCCGAAGTGCGGACTACGCCTACGCGGCTGCTAAAGATCAAGATACGATTCAATTCAACTCCATTCAGTCTTGCTAAGAGGATGTCTGACGACAAGTTTGGAGTAGAAGCATCTACGTGTTAATCGTCCAATTAATCTCAACAAAACTCTGACGATTGACGGTATTGATATTCCTGATTTGACCATCAACGGTTAACAGGAGAAAAATTTTCAGGTTGATAACAGCGTTTCTACAATCGACGCGATTTTAAGTCGCGCTCGGATAACTGTGACTGTCCTTAACAGTGCAGATAGATGATTCATTCAACTAACTACTTAGCAACTGAAGAAAGTTGCTGAAATTGTACTACCAATTTTCCTTACACATATTCGGAGTAAACAAATGGCTGGCACAACATACTACGTTTCTGCAACAGGCAGTGATAAAAATAATGGCTTAAATAAAGATTCTGCATTTCTCAACTTGGGTAGAGCCGTGTATGAGATGAAAGCAGGCGACACGCTCTACGTCATGAATGGAAATTATCAAATGAAAGGGGTTACGCTTTTTAACTTGAATGGCTCACCAGATAACTGGACAACAATAAAAGCTTATCCAGGGGCTACGCCTAAGATAACAACAACGGGAAGTGGTATTAATATATTGAGTTCATCCTACGTGCGGATTGAAGGACTTGATATAAAAGGCAATCGAGAAAACGTCACTCTCGAATATGCCTTACAAGAGAAGGATAACCTTAATAACCCCTTGACTAATAGTAATGGTATTGCTGCTACTGCATGGAAAAACGCTGATGGTATAGGTGGTACTAATCCCCATCATATTGTCATCACTGGTAACACAATCCGTAACTTTCCAGGTGGAGGTATAGCATTCAGTAATTCAGACTATATAACTGTTGAGAAAAATATTGTGTCTGGAAACGCTTGGTATTCGCCTCACGGAAATCAGGGCATAACCTCTCTCAACAGTTTTAATTTTGATAACAATACCACTGACTACAGAATGATTTTTCGAGACAATATTGTCTACGATAACCAAAGTTTAGTTCCGTGGAAAAACGGTGGCGCCGACAAAATCACCGAGGGACATGGAATTATGCTTGATACTACCAATGTCAGCAAAGATAATGTTGACTATACAGGTAAAGCATTAATTGCAAATAACATCACTTATAACAACGGGGGTGCAGGCATTAATGTTTTTGAAGCTACTAATGTTGATGTTATCAACAACACAGCTTACAAGAATGCCCAAGTTCTTACAGATTCTGGAGAGATTGGTGTTACTTACTCGGAAAATGTACGTGTCTACAACAACATTTTGTATGCAAGCGACAATCAAAATGCTAACAGAATTAAGTATGCTACAAATGTCACCTTCGATCGCAATCTCGTTTATAACTCAAACCTATTCCAAGCTTCAGATAATTTAAATGCTACAGGGCTACAGAATCTTTTGGGTCAAGATCCTCAATTCGTTGATGCAGCCAACAAGAATTTTGCACTTAAACCTGAAAGTGTTGCGATCGATGGTGGCTCTAATGCCTTCAATAGCATCACTAAGAAGACTCCTCATGATGGTGATGGGAATGGCAGTACAGTCATTGATATTGGTGCATACGAGGCTCCTCGCAGCTCTAGCAAAACCCCAGAAATTCAAGTTCTTAATGGCACAGTTAATATTATTGATGGCAACACCGCTATTAACTTTGGCGAAACCCTTGTTGGTGAACCCTTAAGCAAAACTTTTACTATCAAGAACACTGGTATAGCTGTACTCAACCTGAGTAATCTTAAACTTCCCGACGGATTTAGTTTAGTCGGAACTCTTCCAACGAGCCTGGCCGTCAATGCTTCCACCAATATAGTAGTGGCACTCAACCCCACTACACCCGGCATCTATAGTGGCAGCGTCAGTTTAAACAACAACGATATTAATGAAAGCCCCTTTGACTTTGCTATTAGTGGCACAGTTAGTACCCCGGAAATTCAAGTTCTCAATGGCACTGTTAACATTACAGATGGCAACACCACCACCATTAACTTTGGTGAAACGACTGTTGGTGACGCCTTGACCAAAACCTTTACTATCAAGAACACTGGTACAGGCGCACTCAAGCTGAGTAGTCTTAAACTTCCAAACGGATTTAGTTTGGTCGGAACTCTTCCAACGAGCGTGGCTGTTAATGCTTCTACCACCATATCTGTAGCACTCAAGCCCACTACAGCCGGCACTTATAGTGGCAGCCTCGTTTTAAACAACAACGATATTGATGAAAGCCCCTTTGACTTTGCCATTAGTGGCATAGTCAGACCCGCTCCTGTCCCGGAAATTCAAGTTCTCAATGGCACTAACTCGAATGATACCTTTATTATCCAACGAGGCGATGGCAATTACAGCATCACCAATTTTGGTGGTGTAGGTACTAGTTCAAACCCTTCGGCTGCGGTGGTTGCCAAGATAGACACCTTGCAATTTATTGGGACTGAATTGACTGCGAGAAATCTGCAATTAACTCAAAATGGCAGCAATTTAGAAGTCAGCTTTGGAAATGTGGCTAATACAAAAGTCACTCTGCAAAACTTTAAGTTAGAAAACTTAGACAACTTAGCCGCATCGACAACAAGACCTGCCATCGGCAATATCATATTTGACCGAGAAGCCAGCATTACCAAAAGCTTTGATGTGATTAATGCCAACTCCACTCAACCGTATATTTCTACAGCAAATACTGTCACTTTCCTCAATGACTTGAACAATAACATCAGCGGTTTTTACAGTTCCAATGATGTGATTAATGGTCAAGGGGGTAATGATACTATCAATGGCAGTGGTGGTGACGACCTGCTGCGGGGTGGTACTGGCAACGATCTTCTGATTGGTGGACAAGGCAATGATACTCTTGTGGGTGGTATCGGTGCTGACTCTTTCCTCTACGACACCAATTCCATCTTTAATAGCGCTGTTGTGGGTATTGATACCATCGCTGACTTCAATCGCTCCAGTGGTGATAAGATTGTCCTCGATAAGACTACCTTTATTGCTATTACTTCTGTTGCGGGAACGGGTTTTAGTAACGCCAGCGATTTTCAAATCAGCAGTTTAGGGGCACTTAGCAATGCTGTGATTGTTTACGACTCGATGACTGGGCAGTTACTTTACAATCAAAATGGTAGCGCTGCTGGTTTAGGCACTGGTGGTCTATTCGCACAACTTACTGGTTCGCCTTATGTTGCTGCCTCTGACTTCATCATTCAAGCATAGCTGGGTCGGGTCAACCGAGTAAAAGTGTAGCCCAAACTTGAATTGACTTTTCAGGCGGCTTTCAATTAGATAGAGTACACCCATAGGGGCGCAACATAGGGGTGAAAAAGAATGTAGAGACTTATCAGTGCTACGTCTCTATAAGGGTTTTGGATAACATATATTTAATTTATGGAGATGTTTAAAAAATGCTAGTCAAGTAAAAGCCATTCCAAAAAACATCTTTCCAATAAAAACGTCGTTGCCCATGAATCATATCACCACTAGCAATATCACTTTTTGACCAGAAATAGCCGTATTATTTGGAGCTTATAGTTTTAATATAACTACTGCTGTGGTTGCGATCGCAAGTCTTGTAACAGCCCCTGCAAAAACTTCCCCCATTCTGCTGCCAAAGGGATTTCTGTAAACGGCACCCGCACTGAGTTAGTAGATTCGGAAAAGAGAAATTCTAATTCTATAGAACGACCTTTCTCCGGTGGATTGTTGACATCTACTGATTTTTCATCTACTAAAAGCTGGATTTGTTTGATATCAAGCAAGGAGAATGTTTCTAGTTTAATCGGCCCTTGAGGCGTGGGTTTTCCCCAAGTGATATTGTTTTCTTTTTGACCTAATACAGCATAAATATCATACTTGGCCCGTTCAAATTGCTCTGCCCAAGTGCGATAGGCTTCGACTTTTTGATACTCCTTCGAGCCTTGCCAAGCCAACCAGAAAAACATTACTAACAGCGGCAACCACAAAAGACCACGTTCCATCGTTTAAAAAAATCCTCAGTCCTGAGTGAAACTTGTAACTAAAAGTGCAAAATCTACCAACAAGGGGCGCAGATAAGTTATGGTATGAGCAAACTGGCAAAAAGCGGTGATGAGTTAATATGAGAAAACTTATATTATTGTGCTTGTTTGTCATTGGGCTGGGATCTGCCATATTCGGTTTCCTGAATTTTCAGGGATTGGCAGCTAAAGGAGAGTTTGAGACGATTTTGCTTGATTTTCGGGAAGATATTCCATCACTTGTAGTGGAACAAGATTTGCAAGCGATCGCCAAACAATATAACGTTACACCCCAATTAGACAACAAGTTTTCCAAAAAAGATAATGTGTATATTATCAAGGGCGATCGCCAACGGCTCCAAGAACTGAAAAAATCTCAGTTTGCCCAAGCTACAGAATTCATTGAACCAAACTATATCTACAACAAGATTCCCCAACCAGGTAAAACCGCTTGGCTAGGTGAATTTTTAACACCCCAAGAAGATGAAGAAGCAAGTCCTTCATTAACTGGCCCTAATGACCAATATTACAGCAAGCAGTGGAACTTGCACAAAATCGGTGTTGAAGGTGCATGGAGTCAAACCAAAGGCAGTGGCATCACAGTCGCAGTTATTGACACTGGAATTACCAAGGTTCGCGACTTGTATGAGACAAAATTCGTCAAGGGCTATGATTTTGTTAACGACCGAGAAGAAGCCACAGACGATAACGGCCACGGTACCCATGTTGCCGGAACTATTGCTCAAGCCACAAATAACAAATATGGCGTCGCTGGAATTGCCTATGAAGCCAGTCTGATGCCGCTGAAGGTACTCAGTTCTTATGGCGGTGGTACTGTTGCCGATATTGCCGAAGCGATTAAATTTGCTGCTGATAAAGGCGCAGATATAATTAATATGAGCTTGGGTGGTGGCGGTGAAAGCCAGTTGATGAAAGAAGCGATCGAGTATGCCCATAGAAAAGGTGTAGTTATTATTGCCGCTGCGGGGAATGAAAACGCTAACGGGGCAAGCTATCCAGCCAGATATCCATACGTCATCGGCGTTTCGGCAATTGGCCCAGATGGCGAAAGAGCGCCCTATTCTAACTTTGGTGCAGGGGTAGATATCTCTGCTCCTGGTGGTAGTGAAGCTGGTAAGATTCTTCAAGAAACCATCGATGAAAAAGGCGAAGGCGTATTTCTGGGCTTCCAGGGTACAAGCATGGCTGCTCCCCACGTTGCTGGTGTTGCGGCATTAATCAAAGCTGCTGGCATCCAAGAACCAGATGAAGTTTTAAAAGTCCTCAAGCAGTCCGCACGAGTGATTCAGGATGATGGTTTGAACTATTATGGTGCTGGACAACTCAATGCAGAAGCAGCAGTCAAACTAGCCTTTAGCGGACAAATCAGTTTCCCAGATTTCTTTCGGTGGTTACGGGATAGTGGCTATCTTAACCCAGGCTTTTGGATTGATGGTGGTGCGATCGCACTGTTACCAAAGATTTTAATGGTAGTTGGTTCCTATCTGTTGGCTTGGTTTTTACGGGTTTACTTCCCCTTCACTTGGAGTTGGTCTTTATCTAGTGGACTAATTGCCGGCAGTTCTGGGTTATTCTTCCTCAAGGGAATCTATATTTTTGATCTTCCTCAATGGCCTTTCCGGGTTTTGGGCAGTTCAATTCCTGAATTAGGCAATACTCTCCAGGGAACTGATGCATTAAATCCTCTATTTGCCAGTGTACTGATTCCCATTGTGTTAATGGCATTGCTGCTGGGACATCCTAGCTGGAAATGGTTTGCCATTGGTTCAACATTAGGTGTAGCCGCCTGCTTAACTACAAGTGCGTTTTTCGATCCCGCAGTCTGGGGATTAGGAACTGGTAACTTAGCACGCCTCTTCCTCATTGCTAATGCCCTAGCCTGTTATGGAATTGTTCGTCTAGCCTTGAAAAACGAAGAGAAAATTGCATAAATAGGGAATGGGGAATGGGGCATTGGGCATTGGTTATTAATTATTCTCCCCTGCTCCCCTGCTCCCCTGCTCCCCTGCTCCCCTGCCTCCCCCACTCAGCACTCAAAACTTTTATGAGCATTACACTTACAGGTACAGTCGAACGTCGTGATATTGGTACAGGCGCATGGGCGTTAGTTACAGAAGAGGGTGTTACTTACGAAATCCTCAGAGGGGCTGACAAAGACTTGCTCAAAGCCGGACAAAAAGCAAAAGTTAAAGGGCAGGTGCGTGAAGATATCATGACAACTGCCATGATTGGCCCTGCCTTAGAGGTCAAATCTTTTGAGGTAATTAGTTCTGATTAGTTGTGGAATCCAGAACCTCTTGCAGACGGCTTCTAAACTCTCCTTTAGGATGGCCTCCTTTTACTTCACCAACAATCTGAAATTCTCCCTCTGGAGAATTGCAGATGATGTAAGTGGGCCATCCCATTTCTGATTTATCGGGATATTGAGTCAACAAAATCTTGCGATACTTGCGGTAAGCAGTCGTATCTTGCATTTTTACATCTATAAATTCTAAACCCAGTTCTTCAGCCACCTTTTTGTCATAAAAAGACATTTTGTGGCAGATGCCGCACTCTTCTGAAGAGAACTTAATTACAGCTAAACTCATGGGTTGGCTACTCTTTGATTATAAACAAAGTTTTTTAGCATAATGCCATGAAATATTACCATATAGCTGGTCATTAGTGTCAATCTCAGGCTGAAACCCCGATCTAGTATTTTTATCATTTTTCCCTAATACTCACCCTGTTTTGTCAGTTTAAATTGATGGGTTCATCGGTGACACATCAGTGCGATTTCTACGATGGTCACTGAGCCAAGTCTTACCCCTACGGAGAAGCAAGCTCGTAGAGAAGTGCGGACTACGCCTACGCCACAATATCAAGTAGGATGTGAAGACCAGTTCAAAGTTATTAACTATCGGGATTTGAGCTTGTATTTAACAATATCAAAATCCCGATTCCAAAAAATAAGGCGCGTTAGCTGTCTTTGTAACGCACCATCTATTAGCAATTGCAGATTAATAAATCTACATTTCTTATTCTTCTGGCTCTAAATCAACTTCATCAACTTCATCTTCTTCACTGGCTTTAGCTACAGAGTTAGCAGAAACAACAGCGCCTTTATCTAACTTTTCACGCACCAGTTTCTTAATTTCTTCAGCAAATTCCGGCTTTTCTTCTAGATACTTAATGGCGTTGTCTCGTCCTTGGGAGATATTATCGCCATTGTAACTATACCAAGCCCCCTTACGGACAATAATGGAAGTTTCTTCTGCCAAGTCTACAATACAACCCAAGGTAGAAATCCCTTTACCAAAAATAATATCGAATTCTGCTATTCTGAAGGGCGGCGCTACTTTATTTTTGGCGACTTTGACTTTAACGCGATTACCGAATTCATCTGTACCTTTCTTCAAGGTTTGAATTCGACGAATATCCAAGCGCACCGAAGCGTAAAATTTCAATGCATTACCTCCAGTCGTGGTCTCTGGGCTACCGTAGGTAACACCGATTTTTTGCCGCAACTGGTTAATGAAAATTACTGTACAACCAGATTTACCAATGTTGCCCGTAATTTTACGCAGGGCTTGGCTCATCAACCGCGCTTGCAAACCAACGTGAATATCACCCATATCGCCTTCAATTTCAGCACGGGGAACCAGTGCTGCTACTGAGTCAATGACTACAATATCAACCGCAGCAGAGCGTACAAGCTGATCGACAATTTCCAAAGCTGATTCGCCAGTGTCAGGTTGGGAAATCAGCAAATTGTCAATATCTACACCCAATGCCGCAGCATAAGTAGGATCAAGGGCGTGTTCAGCATCAACGAAGGCAGCAATACCGCCATTTCTTTGCACTTCGGCGAGGGCGTGTAGCGCTACTGTAGTTTTACCGGAACTTTCCGGCCCATAAATTTCTATTACCCGCCCCTTGGGTAAACCACCACCCAATGCTAAATCTAGGGTAAGCGCTCCACTAGAAATTGTTTCCACCCGCATTCGGGTAGCATCGCCCAGGCGCATGATTGCTCCTTTACCAAAGCTGCGCTCAATCTGGTTTAGCACCATAGTCAGTGCTTTTTGCTTGCCAGAAGTATCGGTGTTGATAGCCATTCCTGCCTCTAATGCCTCTTAATATATGGTTTTAAGGAGTGTTGGTTTTGGAGTTTGAGTAGAACAGATATACTATTGTAACCAGAAAATTCTGGAATAGGACTTCTCAAATCAAAAAAGGGGTGTGACAAGATCGTAACTCGATCGCTACCAAATTAGGGTAGCTCTGCACAATGATACCAACTTACATTCAGAGATAGCTTCTTTTTGGCTGGGTAAGCAAGGGTTTTCAAAGAAAAGATACTTAACAACACTGTCAGTAGAGCTAGACTCGTGAGCATTTGCGGGGGTTGCTAAATTAGGAGCGATCGCCATACCAATCAGCATATCATCTCCCCTAGAGTAGCGGTTTTTTGCGCCCAGTGGAAAAAAACCTTATAAATATGGACTTTTTAGCGTTTTTTTGATGCGTCACTTTTTTCTGTTTTCAAAAAATGATTATCTTCAAGGAATAAAATTTTCTTCCTCAAAGGTATCAGGAATATTATTTTTAACTATTTGTGCTAATTTCAAAGCTAAATCCCTATCTACTATTTCAAATAGGTATGAAATGATATTGGTATCATTTTTTGAATATTGTGAACGCTTAACAACAAGAGCATCAAATTGTATATAGTTATCTTTACTTTCTTGATATCTTAAAGTTCTTCTTTCTCCTTCAGTAAGATTAGGATCACACTCAAATACCATTAGTGGATAACCTACAGGATTAGTACCTGTCTCTTTGAGAGTAAGAGGTAGTAGAACAACACATTCATATTTCTGCATAAGCTTAAAAGTAGTTGTGGTTTAAGGGAGTGTTAGTGGGTTAAGCTAAAATATTTGAAATCTTTTAAATATCTTTTCTATTAAATTTTCACTCATTGAATTTTTTAGTAAATTTAATATCTCTATATCTAAATTTGATTCTAGTAATCGAAAATCTGGTAAATTAGGATATATTGTAAAATGTTTCTGATAACTATTCAAAAAAACACAGTGAGTATCATAACTTAAATCACTACATTTGTTTATTTTATATTGGTTTATTTTGTATTGATAAATAGCTATAATAAAATCATTTTTCTTAACTTGAAATCTGCGATTGATTGGGGATGAAACAATCGCTTCTATAAATTCTTCTGGTTTATCTGTTTCCTCATGCCATCTAATTAAACGTTGATTTATTAGTAATTTATCAAAATCCTGGGACAAAAACTCTTTAAATTGAGGTGAATAAATACATTCTTGAAACATTATATTTTACTGCCTTTATGCAAAAATAGTGACTCAATAATAAAGCTTTTGTAATTTATTGGACATAGTATTAATACTTAACAACAAATTGGTAAGTCTACCGTCTCCTGCAAGTCCTCTGTAAAGGAAAATGTCGGGAAATACCTCTTAAACGACATTGGGCTTAAACACTCACAGAGTAAGGATTAAGAGCGTATTACACTGGTTAGACGACATCCGCCAACAAACAGCTAACACAGAATAAAAAACTTGAGAAGATTTATCTGGTAAAATATAGTCAAAATGTCTAAAATAGTCAAAATTGCTATGCAGACCTATACTCTCACAGATGCTCGTAACAAACACGGTGAGGTTTTTGATAAGGCTGCTACTGAGCCAGTTCTACTAACTAAGCAATCACGGCCTAGCCACGTGATTATTTCTGCCGATAGCTACCAAAAATTAATTAATCGGCTGGAAGAATTAGAGGATATGGTTTTCGGTCAAGCTGCTGAAGTTGCTCTGAGTAAGTCCAAAATGATTGGTACAGAGGCTTTTACATCTGCATTAGAGCATTTAGCTAATGGCGAAGCTTGATGGTCTAGCAACTGTTCTTGATTTTCTGAACGGTTTACAGCCTAAAATAGCAGCACAGATTGCAAAAAAGGTTTTGGCTTTGAATGTTGAACCTTTACCAGCTGATAGTGAGCAGCTATCTGGTTATCAGGGTTTATATCGAGTTGATAGTGGTGAATATAGAATTATTTACAGGTATTTTCCCGATCGCGATTTAATAGAAGTGATTTTAGTCGGTAAGCGCAATGATGATGATGTCTACAAAAGATTGAAGCGTTTACTCGGTTAAACTTCGGGTTTCATTAAAATGCTAGAATCGCTTCAGCACAAATGCTTTCAGGCATCTTTGATGACTTTCGACCTTCCCGACTCTCTGATTCTCGATACAGCGCTTTCAGTATCTGGTTTAACTGACTATATCCGCTTGCTGTTAGAGCAAGATGAACAATTGCGGCAAGTTTGGGTAACTGGCGAAGTTTCTAGCGCTAACAACCATCGCAGTGGGTTGTTTTTTACGCTGCAAGATCCCGATCGCACCGCCGGCATTAAGTGTGTAGTATGGAATAGCCAATTGCCAAAACTCGCCCAAATGCCTGTTCCTGGCGAACAGATAATCATTTTGGGTAGCATTCGCGTCTATCCGCAACGGGGAGAATATCAGTTATCAGTTTGGCAGACTTTACCTGCTGGTGTTGGTTTACAGGCGTTACGCTATCAACAACTCAAAAATCGCTTGTTGGCTGAAGGGTTGTTCGACGCGCAAAGAAAGCGATCGCTCCCGATTCATCCCCAAACGATCGCTGTCGTCACTTCTTCAACGGCTGCTGCTTGGGGTGATATTCAAAAAACCTTGAAGCAAAGGTATCCAGGTTTACACGTTTTATTTTCTCCCGCGACCGTACAAGGCGAGCAAGCACCAGAATCTATCGTCAAAGCAATTGAGCGGGTGGAAAGAGATGGACGCGCCGAAGTGCTAATTTTATCGCGTGGTGGTGGTGCGGTGGAGGAATTGGCTTGTTTTAATGATGAACGAGTAGTGCGATCGCTTGCTAATTGTTCTATTCCGATAATTACTGGGATCGGCCATCAACGAGATGAATCTTTAGCAGATTTAGTCGCAGATGTATGTGTGCATACACCCACTGCGGCGGCGGAAATGGTTGTACCAGCACTTTCAGAATTGTATACTGAGCATCGGCAGCGAGTTGTCGCTTTACATGAGGCGGTGCATGACTTTAAAGAAAATGCTGAGAATAAACTGCAAGTATTACGTAATCGTTTGCGACGTTTGCGGTTAGATCGGCAAGTGCAGCAGGAAGTGGAAAAGCTAGCTTGGAAGCGTCAGCATTTGGTGCAAATTACCACGGGGCGATCGCAGCAAGCAACGCAGCATTTAGAATTATTGCGGCAGAAGTTGGCTAGTCTTGACCCGAAAGCGGTGTTGCAGCGTGGTTATGCGGTGGTGAGAAGGGAAGATGGAGCGATCGCTCGTTCGGCGGCGGAGTTGGCTGTGGGAGAAGAGTTAGTGATTCAGTTGGGGCGGGGTGGGGTTAAAGTGAAGGTTATGGAAATAAATAAATGAGTAATGAGTAATGAGTAATGAGTAATACCCATTACTTATTACTCATTACTTCAAAATTAAAGACAGTTAGGGTCTTGAACCCTTGAATTGACGATAAACGAACCCCCAAGACGCCAAGGACGCCGAGAGTTGAATGGTTAAACGTAAGAGTGCTTCTAGTTCTGAGGAAGGTTGGAATTATGAGGCTAAGGTTGCTGAGATAGAGGGAATTATTACTCGCATTGAGGCTGGTGAATTGGAATTGGAAGCTGTGTTTGACCAATTTGCAACGGCTGTGGAGTATTTGCGTCAGTGCGAAGGTTTTTTGCAGCAGCGACAACAGCAGGTAGATTTGTTGATTGAAACATTAAGCCAAGAGTAGAAGCCAGAGCCTCAATTTGAGTCTAGGCTAGTAGTGTGAATACAGGAGTTTGCTTTTAGGTAAGGTAAAAATGCAGGACTTAAAATCTCAGATATAACGCAATACAGTTCAGAATGAGCAACAAAACACTTGTAGAGACGGCGATTTATCGTGTCTAAATCCGCGTCACAAAACTTAATTACGAATTACGAACTTGTACTGAGCGCAGCCGTTGGCGCAGCCTCTCGTAGAGAAGTATTACGAATTACGAATTATTTAAGCCAGAGTTCTAATGAGGAGTTGGATAAACAGAGAATGAATGATGAGATCATTGATTTGACAAACTGCGATCGCGAACCGATCCACATTCCCAGTTTGATCCAGCCTCACGGGGTTTTACTAGTTTTGCAAGATCCCACCCTGGAAATCCTTCAGGTGAGCAGTAATAGTCAGGCAGTTGTTGGTCGTCAACCTGATGAATTGCTAGGCAAGCCGCTATCAGATTTACTCAATGTCAAGCAGATCAAACTAATTCAACAATGTCTGGCAGAGGATTTTGAGAGCGTTAATCCCCTGAATTTGTCTATCAAACATCAAAATAAATCAATTCATTTTGATGGCATTGTTCATCGTTTAGATACTATTATTATTCTGGAATTAGAACCGAAAAAAAACAAAGGGAAAACAGGATTTTTTGACTTCTATCAACAGGTAAGAGGAAGCATTTCCCGCATTCAGAAAACACCAACGCTGCTAGAAATGTCCCAGGTTGTGGTGAAAGAAGTCCGGCGAATTACTGGTTTTGATCGCGTCATGGTCTATAGATTCGATCGCGAAGGGGCAGGCAGTGTCATCGCTGAAGACACCAATCAGGAAACGCCCTATTTGGATTTACACTATCCGCCCTCTGATATTCCCAAGCAAGCCCGACAGCTATACACCCTTAACTGGCTGCGGCTGATTCCAAATGCCAGCTACCAACCTGCCACCTTAATTCCAACAAACAATCCCTTGACAAATCAACCGTTGGATCTGAGTTTATCGGTGTTGCGGAGTGTTTCTCCATTACATCTAGAGTACCTGCAAAATATGGGCGTGACCGCCTCTATGTCTATTTCTCTGATTCATGAACAAAAGCTTTGGGGATTGATTGCTTGTCACCATTCGTCACCCAAATATATTTCTTACAATATCCGCACCATCTGCGAGTTCATTGGACAGGTGATGTCTGTGGAACTGGCAAATAAAGAAGTGAGTGAAGATATTGATTACAAAAATCAATTGAAGTCATTGCAAACGCAATTTGTGGAAGGCTTGTCTCAGGCTGAGTATTTCCTGGATGGCATGGTGCAAATGAAATCTCAATTACTCAATCTGGTCAGCGCCACAGGAGCGGTAATATGTAGTGGCGACCAGTATATTCAAGTAGGTAAAACCCCATCTGAGTCAGAAGTTCACGCCTTACTTGATTGGATTAAACCTCAACTGCATCATAACTTGTTTGAGACGCGATCGCTCTCGAAAAATTACCCTGCTGCTGAATCATTTAAAGCGATGGCTAGTGGCGTGTTAGCCCTGGAAATTTCTAAAGTTCACCACAATTACATTCTCTGGTTTCGCCCAGAGGTAATAGAAACTGTGAATTGGGGCGGCAACCCCAACAAGCCTGTGGAAGTTTTCTCAAATGGCAGTTTAAGAATATCTCCTCGCAAATCCTTTGAATTATGGCAAGAAACTGTGCAAGGATCTGCCCTACCCTGGAAACCCTGTGAAGTTGAAGTGGTTGCTGAACTGCGAAGCCTGATTGTAGGCGTTGTATTGCGGCAGGCAGACAAACTGGCATCGATGAATTTTGAATTACAACGGAGTAACGAAGAACTTGATTCTTTCGCTTATGTTGCCTCTCATGACCTAAAAGAACCGCTGCGGGGCATTCACAACTACGCTAACTTCTTAATGGAAGACTATGCAGACATACTAGATAGCGATGGAATGGCGAAACTGCAAACCTTGGTGCGGCTGACGCAGCGAATGGAAGACTTAATTAATTCCCTCCTCCATTTCTCGCGGTTGGGACGCGCCGAACTGGTCAGGCAATCAGTGAATCTAAACGAGTTAGTGCCCCAAGTAATCGCCACCTTGACCATTTCTCGACCGCAGAGCGAAGTTGAGTTTCGCATTCCTCAAGCCCTGAAGAGCGTTCAAGGCGATCGCGCTCAAATTAATGAACTCTTCAGCAACCTGATTAGCAACGCCATCAAGTACAATGATAAACCTGAAAAATGGGTCGAAATAGGTTTTATTGAAGGGAATGGAGAAAGAAAAGTTGCTTCTACTTCTCTAACTTTCTACGTGCGTGATAACGGCATTGGCATCTCTCAAGAGCATCTCGACAAAATCTTTGAAATCTTCCGCCGCTTACATGGACGGGACGAATTTGGCGGTGGAACTGGGGTAGGGTTAACCATTGCCCGCAAAATTGTGGAACGTCACGGTGGTAGAATCTGGGTGGAATCTACACCAACTGTTGGTAGTACATTTTACTTCACCCTGTCAGCGGAGGCAAATATATGACTCAGATTTCAGTCTCCCCGATGCAGCAAACGCCACTACTTTTAATTGTCGAGGATAGCAACGAAGACTTTGAGGCACTGCAACGATTTTTAGGGCGATCTACCATTGCGATCGCTATTCAGAGGTGTGTAAATGGGGAACAAGCCTTGGCGTTTCTTTATCGATCTGGCGGCTATGTAGAGCGCCAGAGTGCGCCCCGTCCCGGCTTGATTCTGCTTGACTTGAACCTGCCTGGAACCGATGGACGAGAAGTGTTACGCCGGATTAAACAGGATGACAACTTGAAGATGATTCCGGTGGTGGTGTTTACTACCTCTAACAATCCTAAAGATATTGAAGTATGCTATCAATATGGTGTCAACAGCTATATTGTTAAACCAATCAATTTTGCTCAACTGAAAAGAGATATTCAAATGCTCGTGGAATATTGGTTTGAAGTAACGACATTGCCTGATTACTCGCAGGATTCGTTATGATAAAATCTTTAGATAGGTGAGGATTTTAGCGCTATTTTTAAAACACTAAGAGACTTCCAAATAAAAAAATATTCAATTAACTCTTGTGGGGTGGGCATTTTGCCCGCCCAGTCTATTAGGCGGGCAAGATGCCCACCCCACAACATTGGATAATTTATTTCTTGAAATTCCCTAATTTCTCTATGATAACCTGCGGAATGTGGGCTTTCACTCTATCCGCTCAATTAATTTTACGATGTCTCAGCAACAGTGCACCCTCCTAATTGTCGATGATTCGCCAGAAGATCGAGAACTATATCGGCGCTATTTGCTGCGCGATCGCGAATCTTCTTACACTATCCTAGAAGCAACGCTGGGACAACAAGGGCTAGAACTTTGGCAGCAACATCAGCCCGATGCTGTGTTGCTTGATTATCGATTACCTGACCTAGACGGACTGGAATTTTTAGCACAATTGCAACCCTCAATGCAGCAGCCTTGCCTACCTGTGATTGTCGTCACTGGGCAGGGCAATGAGGCGATCGCAGTTAAGGCGATCAAAGCGGGCGCACAAGATTATATTATCAAAGAGCAAATCACCCCAGAAGGGCTGCAAATAGCAGTCAATGGGGCAATTGAAACAGTCCGGCTACGTACCCAACTACAACAGCGTATTGAACGAGAGCGCGTAGTCTCACATATTACCCAGAAAATTCACCAATCGCTGAATCTGGATGAAATTCTTCAAACAACCGTAACCGAAGTGCGAGAATTTCTGCACACCGATCGCGTCTTAGTTTTTCAGTTAAAACCTGACGGAAATGGCACAGTCATAGCAGAATCAGTTGGGACACAGTGGCGATCGCTCCTCTCGTCTACCATGTACGATCCCTGCCTTGCTGAGAGCTACATTTTCTCGAATCGACCGCAACCTGTCAGGCACGATCCCGCCTCGAACGAGAATTATATCGAACGCTATTATCAGGGGCAAGTAACGGCAGTATCAGATATTCACGATCGCACTATTGACCCCTGCCACGCTGAATTATTGGCACAGTTTCAAGTCAAAGCTCATCTGGTTGTACCAATTCTGCAAGACAACCACTTTTGGGGATTGCTAATTGCTCATCATTGTACCTCCCCTCGATTTTGGCAGCCCTTAGAAATTGACTTGCTTAAAGAGTTGGCAACTCAGATGAGTATCGCCTTGCGACAGGCAGAACTGTATCAGCAGGCACAGCGTGAACTCAAAGAACGCCAACAGGTAGAAGCAGAACTACGCCAGAGCGAAGAACGTCTGCGATTGGCACTATCAGCTTCGCGGATGGGAACGTGGAACTGGAACATCCAAACGGGAAAAATTTCCTGGTCGGATAACCTGGAAGCCTCATTTGGACTGGAGCTAGGAGAGTTTGACGGCTCATTCGAGATGTTTGCCGCGCGAATCCACCCTGACGATCGCGATCGCGTTCTAGCAGTCGTCAATCGTGCCATCGCCACCGGAGAAGACTATGACATTGAATTTCGAGTGGTATATCCTAATGGCACGATTCGGTGGGCACTGAGTCAGGGTAAGGTATTCTACGACCAACACGGGCAACCAATTCAGATGGCGGGTATCGATCTCGATATCACCGAACGCAAACAGTCAGCCGAAACTCTGCGCGAGAGTGAGGAACGTTTTCGGCAGCTTGCAGAAAATATTGATGCGGTGTTCTGGATCAAAGAGGTGCAGGAAAATCGGGTCAGCTATGTTAGTCCTGCATATAAACGCCTGTGGGGATTGAACCCAGAGGAATTGTATCAAGGACAACAAGCATGGGTCGATTGTATCCACCCAGAAGATCGAGAAGCAATAGACAGAGCGTTTCATGAAAAAGCTGTCGCAGGTAAATTTGATGAAGAATACCGGATTATTTTAGCCGATGGTAGTATTCGCTGGGTTCACGATCGCTGCTTTCCCCTTCGAGATGAAACCGGAGAGATTTATCGGTTTGCAGGTATTGCCGAAGACATCAGCGAACGCAAACAGGCAGAGCAAGCCTTGCGAGACAGTGAAGAACGCCTGCAAATGGCACTGGAAGGTTCTGGTGGCGGTCTCTGGGATTGGAACATTGTTACCAATGAAGATTATTTAAGTTCCCGATGGCTGGAAATGCTGGGATATGAGCAAGGAGATTTACCTGGGGACTTTAGCGCTTGGGAGCGACTGATTCATCCTGACGATAAAGTTTGGGTGATGGAACGGTTGAATGCTCATCTTCATGACGATTCGGTGTCTTACAAATTTGAATATCGAATGTTAACCAAGTCTGGGGATTGGAAATGGATTGCTAATCACGGAAAAGTAGTTTTGCGCGATCGACAGGGCAATCCACTCCGCCTTTCAGGCATCCATCATGATATCAGCGAGCGGAAACAGGCAGAACTTGCTCTGCGAAAGAGCGAAGAACGCTTCCGTACCTCAGTTGAAAATATGCTGGACTGCTTTGGGGTATACCGTGCTGTACGAAATGAGCAGGGACAGATTGTCGATTTTGTGACTGAATATGTCAATAGTGCGGCTTGTTTCAACAATGAAATGACTTATGAACAGCAGATTGGGTATGGGTTGTGTGAATTACTACCAGGGCATCGTGAAAGTGGATTGTTTAATGAATACTGTCAGGTAGTAGAAACAGGGCAGCCGCTCATTAAAGACAGCCTAGTTTATGAGGATGATTACGGACAACAACGCTTAGTTAGAGCCTTTGATATCCGCGTGGCTAAATTTGGAGATGGATTTGTTGCCACCTGGCGAGATATCACCACTCGCCAACAAACTGAAGAAGCCTTGCGCCAGAGTGAAGAATTTAAAAACCGCATTTTAGACAGCAGTTCTGACTGCATCAAGGTATTAAGCCTTGATGGGCGGCTGCTGTACATGAATACAGGTGGACTGTGTTTGATGGAAATTGATGATTTAAATGCCCATCTCAATAATGAATGGCTCTGTTTCTGGGAAGGCAGTTCTCGGCAACAGGCAGAGGAGGCACTTGCTGCCACTAAAACAGGCAAAGTCAGCATTTTTAGCGGATACTGCCCAACTGTAAAAGGCACTCCGAAATGGTGGGAAGTAGTCGTTAGCCCGATTTTGGATGCTTCCGGGCAGCTGGAACGAATCTTATTGATTTCACGAGACATTACCGATCGCAAAAAGATAGAACTCCTCTTGCAGGAGAGCGAAGCCCGGTTGAAATTGGCGTACAAAGCGACGCAATCGGGATTATGGGACTGGGACATTATCCACAATAGCGCTCATGTATCTGAAGAGTACGTCAATTTGTTTGGGCTTGATCCAAGCACAAAGGAAATCACCTATGAACTGTGGTTAAGTCTCCTGCACCCAGACGATCGCACCTCAGCCCATGAAGGGGTGAATCGCACCATCCAGCAGCAGCAAGAGTACTATGAAGATGACTTCCGTACCATACATCCTGATGGTATTCGCTGGTTAGCGGCTAGAGGTCAGGTTTTTTATGATGCTGCGGGCAATGCGGTACGGATGGTAGGTAATGTACAGGATATCACCGATCGCAAACAAGCTGAAATCCAACGCGATCGCCTATTTCAGCTAGAACAAGCAGCCAGAGCCGAAGCCGAACGCGCTAATCGGATCAAAGATGAATTTTTGGCGGTTCTCTCCCACGAATTGCGATCGCCTCTTAACCCGATTCTCGGCTGGACAAAACTGCTGCAAACCCGCAAATTTAGTGAAACCAAAATGGCTGAAGCTTTAGCCACCATTGAACGCAACGCGAAACTGCAAACTCAACTGATTGATGACTTGCTCGATCTAGCTAAGATTCTGCGCGGCAAACTGAGCATCGAGGCGGCTCCTGTAAATTTGGCATTTGTGATTGAATCTGCCATCGACACAGTAAATACAGCAGCCCTTTCCAAATCAATTGTGTTGCATTCAGTACTGCCGAATATTGGGCAAGTCTCTGGAGATTCTAACCGCCTTCAACAGATCGTTTGGAATTTACTTTCTAATGCGATCAAGTTTACCCCCAAAGGAGGACGGGTAGAAACTCGACTAGAGCAAGTTGACGATCGAGCACAAATTATCGTCAGTGACACTGGTAAAGGCATTAGCTCTGACTTTCTCCCGTATATTTTTGAGTCATTCCGTCAGGAAGATGTCTCAATTACCCGCAAGTATGGGGGATTAGGATTGGGGCTAGCGATCGTCCGGCAGTTAGTTGAGGCGCACGGTGGCACCATCACGGCTGATAGTCCAGGTGAAGGCTTGGGAGCCACCTTTACAGTCCAGTTGCCACTGCTGAATGTTGAACCGGAAATCAAGCAGCCAGATGAGTTGCCACAACAAGCACTCGAACTCACGGGGATTAAAGTCCTCACAGTTGATGATGATCCCGATGCCCGTGAGCTATTAACAGTATTACTTGCTGAATACGGAGCAGAAGTCTTGACTGTTGACTCTGCGGCAGAAGTTTTAGCAAATCTAGAGTCTTTTCAACCTGATGTCTTAGTCAGTGATATTGGGATGCCCGAAGTCGATGGTTATTCCCTGATTCAAAAGATCCGCACCTTAACGCCCGAAAAAGGGGGAGAAATTCCCGCGATCGCTTTGACTGCTTATGCCAGAGTGGATGATTACGAGCGAGCTATAATTAGTGGCTATCAGCGGCACGTTACCAAGCCTCTAGATCCAGAAGAGTTAGTTCAAGCTGTGGTGGCACTTGTACACAGCAAACTATGATTCAGTTTAATCGAAAGGTGATGCTACATAAACAACTCCTTCAATCAAATCGGTTTTCTTAAGATTGAGTATGGCATTATAGCGACACTCAAACTTTGCACTAATGAGGCGATCGCCATTTTCAAGAGGCAGTAGACAATACGGTTCGGTTAAGGTTTTTGGATGACAATTCTAAATCTCAAAAATGCGATCGATTATCACAAAGACGCGATAAATCGCCGTCTACACAAAAGAATAATTTCTGATATGATGCTTTGTCTTTAGCAAACAAATCTCTTTCAAAAGTCCCTTCACACGGTAGAATAACGAAATTTTGCAAGAGATTTAATCATGAAACCATTTCTGTTTGTAACCGATTTAGATGATACCCTCGTATATCGCACCGTCGGCGATGACAGCGCTTTACCAGAACTAAATCAACTGCTGAATAGACATCGCCAAGAATACGGCACTAAAATCGTTTATTCTACGGGGCGATCGCCTGTACTTTACAAAGAACTCCAATCTCAAAAAAATCTTTTGCAACCCGATGCCCTCGTCCTTTCCGTGGGTACTGAAATCTACCTTGATGGTACTGATACTCCAGACTCAGGTTGGTCAAAAATCCTCTCTCCGGGATGGGAACGAGAAACTGTATTATCTATTACAAAAAAATATCCTGAGTTAGTTAGGCAACCAGATTCCGAACAGCGTCCCTTCAAAGTGAGTTGTTTTCTAGAACAAAAAGTATCTGCGAATGTTCTACCACAACTTGAAGCAGAGTTGCAGAAATCTAAATTAAATGTAAAGTTAATCTACAGTAGCGGAATAGACCTTGACATTGTACCCCATAGCAGCGATAAAGGTCAGGCAATGCAGTTTTTACGCCAGAAGTGGAAATTTGCAGCAGAACAAACAGTTGTCTGTGGTGATTCAGGTAATGATATTGCTTTATTTGCTGTAGGCAACGAACGGGGAATCATTGTGGGGAATGCCCGAAAAGAGTTACTCCAATGGCACGATGAGTATCCCGCTACGCACCGCTACCTGGCAAAAGCTTTTTGTGCAGGTGGAATTATTGAAGGCTTAAATTATTTTGGTCTCTTGTAATGATTAGTTATCTAAAAGGTATAGTCGCTGGTATCCAAACAATTGGCGCTAATCGCGTGATTCTGACTCTGGAAGTGAATGGCTTGGGTTATGATTTGCAAGTTCCCCAAAGGCTAGCAAACCAGTTACCAGAGTCGGGAGGAGTGGCGCAAATTTTTACCCATTTGCAAATTCGGGAAGAAGTGCCCTTTCTATATGGCTTTGCTTCCCCAGCCGAACGCGATTTATTTCGCCACTTGCTGACTGTCACAGGGATTGGTGCAGCCTTAGCGATCGCACTCTTAGACACTCTGGAACTACCAGATTTAGTCCAAGCAATTATCGCTGGCAATACACAAATCCTCATTCAGGCTCCAGGTGTGGGCAAAAAAATCGCTGAACGCATCTGTTTGGAACTGAAAAGCAAATTGGTCGAGTGGCGTAAATCAGCCGGGTTCTTCGTCGCCACAGGCGGGCCTGCACCAGGAATTCTCGAAGAGGTGCAAATGACCCTCTTCGCCTTGGGATACACTGCCCATGAGGTCAGTCACGCCCTACATGTGGTCAGCGAAGACATCGGACTACCCAAAGATGCCTATGTCGAAGACTGGATTAAACAAGCGATCGCTCATCTCAGTAGCGAACAAGTTTAATTGTCATTTGTCATTTGTTATTCTCCCCTGCCCCCCCCGCTCCCCTGCCCCCCCCGCTCCCCTGCCCCTATGCCCACCGATCCTTATGCCTGGCTAGAACAGTCCTTAGCAACAATTCATCGGGCGGACTGGTATCGTTCGGTACAACCTATCAACGGTCGTCCGGGTGCAACGGTGGTTTTAGCTGGGCAAGAGGTAATTAATTTTGCCAGCAATGACTATTTGGGCTTGGCTGGGGATGAGCGGTTGATGGCAGCGGCGACGGCTGCGATCGCGGAATTTGGGACTGGTAGTACTGGTTCTAGATTACTCAGTGGGCATCGGGAATTACACAGGGAGTTAGAAGAGGCGATCGCATCTACCAAACAAACAGAAGATGCCTTGGTATTTAGTTCTGGGTATCTAGCAAATTTGGGTGCAATTACCGCCCTTGTAGGCAAACGTGATTTAATTTTCTCTGACCAGTACAATCATTCCAGTCTGAAAAATGGAGCGATTCTCAGCGGTGCAGTAGTGGTGGAATATCCACACTGTGATATCGCAGTATTGAAAACTCAGTTGAGTCAACAGCGGCAAAATTACCGACGCTGTTTGATTCTTACTGATACCGTCTTCAGTATGGATGGCGATTTATGTCCGTTACCTGCACTGTTGGCGATCGCTGATGAATTTAGCTGTATGCTGCTAGTCGATGAAGCTCATGCCACTGGGGTACTAGGAAAAACTGGCGCTGGGTGTGTAGAGCATTTTGGGTGTACAGGAAAGCAATTAATTCAAATTGGCACTTTGAGTAAAGCTTTAGGTAGTTTAGGCGGGTATGTAGCAGGAAGTAGCGCCTTAATTGACTTTTTGCGGAACCGCGCACCAAGTTGGATTTATACCACTGGGCTTTCATCTGCTGATACAGCCGCGGCCTTAGCAGCAATTAAGATAGTGCAGCAAGAACCGCAACATCGTGCCCAATTGTGGGGGAATATACATTACTTGAAAACGTTGCTGCAACAGGTACCTAACCTGAAATTGCTGCCTTCTGAATCACCCATATTATGTTTTCAATTGCCTAATGCTACAGATGCGCTCAAAGCTGGAAAACAGCTAAGAGATGCTGGCATTTTTGCCCCAGCAATTCGTCCCCCCACAGTGCCCACAAGTCGAATCAGAATATCTTTAATGGCAACTCATAAAGTAGCGCATATTGAAAAATTGGTAGCAGTGCTGAAGGATTGCAATATAATTCGTAATTCGTAATTCGTAATACTCGCCAAGGCATGAGAAGCAAGCTACGTAATTCGTAATTACATACTTATTGATAAAGTTTTAAAACCTCCCATAATGAAAATAGCGCATACAACGGTAGGACACTTATGAATCCAGATACCCATGAAGGCGGTACTCAGAAAACCTTGATTTATCAGCACCTACAAAACTTGCAAGAACAACATCAAGACGAGTTAGAAAATATAGTTCGGTTATTGGCAAGCATCACCAATATTTCTCCAGAGCAGGTTAAACCATATATAGATATCCTGTTGCGGCAACTGGTAAAACAGTCAGAACGTCCCTTCCATGAAACTGCAACAGCATCGGAGTGGGTAACAGCTTTCCGGGAATGGGCAGCAAGTCACCGCCATGATGCACCTCCCCTTTCGGACTATGCGGTAAGCCGGGAAAGTATGTATGAGGATGAGAGGCTCTAGTGGCTTATCTGCTCGATACCAATGTCCTGCTGCGGTGCGCAGACTCTAACCACCCAATGTACAACGATGCAATCAATGCAATTTCCTTGCTGCGTCACCAGGGGGAAACCCTCTGCATCGTACCACAGAATCTCATTGAGTTTTGGAACGTGTATACCCGTCCAGCGAATAAAAATGGGCTGGGTCACACTGCCTCTGAAGCTGGAGAAGAAATCATCCGGCTGAAAGCTTTCTTTACTTTTCTGACAGATACCGCAAGCATTTACGACGAATGGGAGCGGCTTGTTATGCAGTATCAGATAAAAGGGGTTAATGTCCACGATGCACGGCTGACAGCGGCTATGCTAGTGTATGGGCTGACCCATATCCTTACATTTAATATTAGTGATTTTGCCCGTTACTCAGAAATTACTGCCGTTAATCCCAGCACTATTACACCTTAAGTTACACCTTACACCTTGTCCTTTTCCTTATCCCGAACTCAGGTTAATTATTACAAAACTGGTAATTGATTAAACAAGATCCAATAAAAACCAAGCTGCTGGACTGCTTGGTTAAATTGTTCAAAATCGACAGGTTTGACGATGTAGCTATTTACCCCAAGCTGGTAACTCTCGATCATATCCTGGTCTTCAGCAGAAGAGGTCAGCACCACAACTGGAATCATTTGCGTGCGTGGATCGGATTTGAGTTGCCGTAAAACTTCTAATCCACTTACCCTTGGCAGTTTCAAATCTAGCAAAATGACTTTGGGTTGATTCGTCATGCTACGGTGGGCGTACTCTCCCCGACAAAAGAGAAAATCTAGGGCTTCGGCTCCATCTTGAAGTAGTTGAATATTGTTGCCAATTCTACCGCGACGCAATGCTCGGATAGTTAGCTCGGCATCAGTAGGATTATCTTCAACTAACACAATGGAAATTGATTGCTCTAAAGATGGGTCATTGGGTTGGTCACTCATGGGTTATATTTACCCTTCAAGGGTGAAATAAAAGGTTGCGCCTCGATCGATGGCTGCTTCGGCCCAGATGCGCCCACCGTGGCGTTGAATAATGCGCTGCACGATCGCTAGTCCAATCCCCGTACCTGCAAAATCTTGTTCGCGGTGCAGACGTTGGAATACTCCAAACAGATTATCGGCATACTGCATATCAAATCCTGCTCCATTATCTCTAATGAAATATACTCCTTCCCCATCCATAACCTCATAGCCCACTTGAATGTAAGCAGGAGATTTGTAGCGGGTGTACTTAATCGCATTTGATAACAGATTTATCCAGACTTGTTTGAGCAGTGAAGGATCAGCCTGACATATAGGTAAATCGGCGATCGCAAATTCAATCTGACGACCCTGCAAATCTGAGGCTAAATCACTTAGCACCTGTTGAATTATCTCATTGAATAAAACGGGCTGCCGAGACATTTCCTTACGATCTAGGCGGGATAGGTTCAACAAATCGTCAATCAACTCACCCATGCGTTTGGCATTCTCCCGCATAATTTTTAGGTAACGATTGGCTTCTGTATCGAGTTGCTTACCGTAATCTTCTTGCATCATTCTCGCAAAGCCAACGATCGCCCGCAGCGGCGCTCGTAAATCATGAGAAACGGAGTAGGAAAAAGCCTCTAACGCTTTGTTAGCAGCTTGCAATTGCTCTGTCCGCTGGATTACTCGTTCTTCTAATTCAGCATTGAGTTGGCGGACTTCTGCCTCCACTGATTTCAGGGCGCTGATATCGCGCATGATCGTAGAAAAATATTCCAGACTGCCATCTGTAGCTTTGTGAGCAATGATCATTTGGGAAACCGGAATTTCTCTACCATCACCGCCTAACAAAGCGGTTTCACCAACCCAGATTCCATTTTGAATAGCTGCCGGAATGCCTTGATTTTGGATAATCTCTAATGCCCACTGGGGATGGTAGTTGGGGATGTTCATGGTAGTTATATCTGCATCCGGCGGTATGCCTGCCAATTTTCTGGCTTGACTGTTATTCCAAAAAACATTGCCTTGGGGAGTGGCCATGCCAATATGATCGGTAGATGCTTCTAGGATGGTAATTAGGCGATCGCGGTCTTTCTCGGCTCGTCGGCGTTCGGCAATTTCAGCCCGTAAGGATTCATTTAGTTCTGCCTCCTGTTTCAACAGACGGGCATTGTCAATGGAAATAGCTGCCTGAGTAGAAAGTAAACTGAAAATTTCAATTCGCTCTGGGGTAAAGGCGCTGGTGGTAAGATTATTTTCTAAAAGGACAATTCCAGTTAATTTTCCCTGGTTCAAAAGAGTAGCGCAAAGAATTGATTTCGATTGGTGGTGAACAATCCAGGGTTCAGATTGAAAATTGCCAAATTGAGCAGCATTGTCGAGGATAACACTTTCTTGGGTGCGAACCACGTAATTAATCAGCGCAGTTGGCAAGTAAGGAGTACTGTCTGCTGATATCGATTCCAAGGGAATTGATTGCAAAACGGCTACTGTCTCATTGCCAATCGATCCCATCGCTTCAACCCGCCATTCATCTTGTGTTGGCAAAATCAGATAACCTGTTTGCGCCCCGGCATTCTCAATCAGGATGGTCATCAGTTTTGCCAGAAGTTTATCTAAGAGAATTTCACTGGCGATCGCTTGGGAGGCTTTCAACACCGTTTCTAGGTCAAGTGTTTCTAACTTACTTGAAGTCGATTGTGTAGTGTCAAGTTGACGTGTGCTGGTTCTTTGCGATCGCAGTTCTAGCAGTTGGGGATAGCGTCTTTCCAAATCTTCAACTTTAGCAGTTGCCCCCCACCTTAAATAACCATATTTCGCCTCTTGCAGATAGGCTTTAGCAATTGTCATCCGGTTGTTTGCCAGATGAAACTTTGCTGCTAGTTCGTTGGCTAGCGCCTCTTCTTGGAGGTATTCGTTTTCTCTGGCCAGGGTAATGGCGCGATCGTAGCCATCCATTGCTGCTACGACCTCACCCAATACCCGATGCCTTTCTGCTTCTACCAAATACCACTTATGTAAATAATTCATCGGGGCATGATGTGCCCAAAGCTGCATCTTCTGTTGACTGTCAGTTACCCGTTGGAGAATCATTGCTTGCTCCTCCTGATTCACCTGCGGATAAAGCATCAGTCGCGCCAGGGAATCATAAAAATAGAAGATGGGGAAAACTGCATTCGACCTACCCCCATCTGGGTAATTTTCTGCTTGATTGGCGTTGTCAACGGCTTGGGGAAAATTCTCGAAGTAATAGCAAAGAAACAGCTTATTGAAGTAAAGATAAAACAGCCCTTTATGATGATTAGCTTGTTGTAGCAAAGGTAATTCTTGTGACTCATCATAAGCCTCACCGATCAAAACTTCGGGAGTTGCAGATGTTGTCATCAAGTTCAAGACTGTCTGTTGATAAACCTTGAGTGCATTGGCATTAGTAGATTCTTTCAGTTGAGTGAGTACTTGGATGTAGCTTTCCAGTTTTTGTTTTAATTCAGGCAGGGACATAGCCGTAAAAAAACAGTGGTCGCAGTGGTGCAAAATGCTGTATGCGGCAAACTCCAAATCTCCCGTCTCAATGCAAATTTGGTAAGCCTCCTGTAATGGTTTAATCGTTTCTTTGAGGTGAATAGTCCGAAAGCGCACAGAGGTGTTGGCCATGAACAGGGTTTTACCACGGATCGGTAAATTGCTGGATTTTTCTAGTAGCTTCAGTGCCAACTGCACAAACTGATAGGCGATTTCAATTTCTAGAAGCACGCTGCCCAGAATGTTACTGTAGGCGGCGTAGGCAAAAGCAGAAAGGTCATGATTGCCATACTTAATTGATAAATTCACCATCTCCAGAATGATTAGCGGAAATAGCGCTGGGGCTGCTTGGTAGGCTGGGGCCATCAAATTTGCTAATAACCGGATGCTGAGGGGAGCAACTGCATCCGTCATGGTTGGTAGATCAAACAAATCTTCCACGCGTTTACCCTGCAAGGTGCGGGCAGTATTGGAGAATGCTTGCTGAATTTCCTCTGGAGTTGGTGCAGCTGGCAGATGTACGCCTAATTCCTCTAAAGCTTGAAGACCGATCGCCAATGCTGACAGAAATTGCATCTGTCCGGCATAGGCTTGAATTTTTACCTCATAAACTTTAATTTTGGCTGCCAGCGATTTGGTATTTTCTAGCACACAGCTTACCAATTGTTCCATTAACTCCAGTTCGCCATTGAGGTAAGCTGTTTCTGCTGCCAAACTATACAGAGCTAGAGCCAATTCATACTGAGTTTGCCAGCAAGTATCTGCCAACAAATCTAAACCGATTTGGAAGTATTTTAAAGCAGAGTTGTATGCTGTAGAAGCTTTCGCTTTTTCCCCTGACATCAAATTTAGTTGAGCCAGTTCATGCCGTTCTGCCTGGATTTTAATTAGCTCTTGACCTAAATTTAGTTGATTGGTGATATCAAAGATATTTTGCTCTCGCTGTTGGGCAGAAGCTTGCTGGAACAATCGTTTGCCGATTTGCAGATGAACATTTCGCCGTTCTGATTCGGGGATCAGAGAATAAGCTGCTTGCTGAATGCGATCGTGAGCAAATTTATATTCAATGACAGGGTTGCTAGGGAGTGGCACATCCAAGACAACGGATTTGTGAGCATTACTCATGGGCAAAATCAACCCTTGAGCGATCGCCACTCCCAAAGCTTGCGCGGCTTCCCGTTGGGATAATTGGGCGGCAAATGCCAGGGTTTCGAGATTAAATTGGTTGCCAATACAGGCAGATAGCTGCAACACTTGCTGCGTCTTTTCGTTGAGCTTCTGAATCTTACCTGCCATCAACTCCACAATGTTATCGGTAATTCCCCGATTCTGAATTAGTTCTATCGACCATTGCCATTTCTTTGTTTGGCGATCGAATTCTACTAGCCCTTCAGTGTAGAGAGATTTCAAAAATTCATTGATGAAAAAGGGATTACCACCAGTTTTTTGTTGCACCAGTGACGCTAAGGGTAGGGAATTCTCTGGTTGGCAGTGCAATGTATCGGCAATCAGCTGATTGATATCAGGTAGGCTTAATGCTGCCAGAGAAAGTTGGTTCACTACTGCTCCAGCTTGGCGAATTTCCTCCACCATCTGGATCAGGGGATGAGCTGTATTCACCTCGTTATCTCGGTATGCCCCCATTAACAACAACGATTGTTTCTCGGTGGAGGTAGCTAGCAGTTGAATCAGCTTCAGTGAGGCATTATCTGCCCACTGGAGATCGTCTAAAAAAATGACGAGTGGATGTTCTGACTGGGTAAAGACGCGAATGAAATTTTGAAAGACTTGGTTAAAGCGATTTTGAGATTCTGTTGGCGGTAGAACTGGTACGTCTGGTTGATTGCCGACAATTAATTCCAATGTGGGAATTACTTTAGTAATGACGCGACTGTTTGAGCCGAGGGTAGCTAAGAGATTGTCTCGCCACTGACACAGTTGTACATCCTCTTCAGTCAATAATTGTTTGATGAGTGATTCAAAGGCTTGAGCGATCGCAAAGTAAGGAATATTGCGCTGATACTGATCGAATTTGCCTGAAATAAAGTAGCCCCGTTGTTGCGTAATCGGTTTATAAATTTCCTGCACCAATACTGACTTGCCAATACCGGAGTATCCTGCTATCAGCATCAGTTCAACTTGAGATCCATCTCTGTTACCTGCTACTCTGGCGATCGCTGCTAATAATGTCTCAATCTCCCTTTCTCTGCCATAGAGTTTTTCTGGGATATAAAACTTATCAGAAATATCCTGTTGCGCTAACAAAAAAGGCTCAATTCGTCCCGTCTTTTCTAGCTGAATTAGACACTGTTCTAAATCAGTTTTAATTCCCCAGGCACTTTGATATCGATCCTCTGCTGTTTTAGCTAAAAGTTTCAGGATAATTTCGGAAACGATCGCCGGAATTTCTGGATCGATAACATGGGGTGGAACGGGTTCCAAAGCTAGGTGGTGGTGAATCAACTCCAGGGCATCACTAGATTCAAACGGCAGCCGATGAGTCAAAAGTTGATAGAAGGTAGCACCTAATGAATAAAAATCAGTTCGGTAGTCGAGAGAACGGTTCATTCTGCCTGTTTGCTCTGGAGAGATGTAAGCTAATGTTCCCTCTAATACGGTTGGATTTTTGAGAGTCAATGTCTCTCGCGATCGGGCAGTTGAAATGCCAAAATCAATAAACTTAAGTTGTTGTGTTTCTAGATTTAAAACAATATTCGATGGATTAATATCCTTATGAATAATATTTGCACTATGAATTTCACTTAAAATTTCAGCAATCCGAACAGCTAACTTCAGAAATTCGATTAAGGAAAACCTTTTTGTCGCGATAATTTTTGTTAAGGATTCGCCTCCAAAGTCCTCCAGAACGATCGCAAAAGTGCTTTGATATTGCTGCAAGTCGTAAGCCTGGATAACACCTTCCAATGATAAGCTGCGGGTAATTTCGTATTCCAGCTTATAGCGTGTGATTTCCTCTGGCGTAGGGTAGTCTTTCTTCAAAATCTTGAAGATTAAAGGCAAACGATCCCGTTCCCGTATTCCTCTATAGACCCGTGAATTAGCACTTTCATGGATTTTTGCCCAAATTTTATATTCAGGAATTTCCAGCATGGTTCAACGGCCTTCAACTATTACATTGAGGAGCAAAGTAGGGTTGACTTGCAAGCCAGATTATACAATAATCAAACCCTTAATTATTCATTGATTTAGACTGTACTTGGGCTGACTAGTTCAAACAGGCGTGATTGATTTTATCTCTTCACTGGCTGGGGCAGTTACGCTGACTCAATGGCGACAATCTGGATTCCCTTGCTTGTTCCGTAGTTTTTTCATGATTTTTTCAACACCACTGTGTTGATTTTTACCATTGATTTGCCCACTCTTGACAGCCATCCATTTTTCTTAACTTGACACCAATGGCAAATTACCCACCCTACTGGCTAGTTATGACTGATGTGATAATCTGATTTGCACAAATATTCACAGCAGTTACTTAACTTTTACCCCTTATTTACTCTAAAAAATAAGTTCCTAACTCTTTTATTCTCTCTACCCAACCTTTCATCTCATCAGCCACTTTATACTTCCATTGAAGTTGAAGTACTTCTCTAGTATGAGAATCATCAAATATAACTTTGTCTTTGTTTTCAAAGACTGGCGGAATAAATTCTACTTGAGCAGCCTGGGCAAACATTTTTGACACCTGGCTAATACTAAAATTTTCAGGCGCAGCAAGGTAATGTCCTCCTTTGGAGCCAAATCGCGCTACCGCAATGTAGCAGTCTGCTAAATCTTCAACATGAATCCATGCTGTCATAAAATCTGGTGGAAATGGCTGAGACCCTTGGTGTGGTTTCCCTGTAATGAACTGCTGAATTGCAAAATCCCAAAAACTGCCACGAGTTGGTGCTGAACCATATACTGATGAAGGATACACAATCGAGGCGTTACCTCCATTGCTGATATATTCTTCTACTAGCCCATCTTTCAACACATTTACACCTGCTAGTAAGTCAAGACTAACTAAATATTCGGGCAGTGTATAACCGAGTGGCGGAGGTATTTCTGTTATTCGTCCTCCATTGGCGGTAATCAAAGAGAAATTCCCACTGGTTGTAATTACATGAATATCTGGCGAAACTGCACTAGCACCGTGTAAAGCGGCTTCTAATGGTATACGGTCGAAACCGAATTGAGCTTCTTTGGTTGATTCTAGAGGCATGTGCCACGCTACATTAATTACCGTTGTAATATCATGCTTGCGAATTGCTCTTGTAACATCATTGCTGGAAATTTCTACCTCTTGAGAGCGGATTATTTCTTTGCAGAAAGGCTTTATACCCTCAATATCACTACTCGGACGCACAAGTGCTAATACGGCAAAATCTTGTGTCTGAGAAAACTTTCGGCATAGCGCTCCGCCAATATACCCGGCTGCACCTATAATCAAGACATTTTTAACGGAAGAGCTTTTTTCGGATGAAAAGTCTTTGTTATTTGACATATTTGAAAGTTGTAGCTAATTAAGGTTTTTTATGTTTTTAAAATAGCGGTTAAGACAAATTAAATACCCGTAGTCTACATTAATAAAGTAGAAACTGATATCAGTAGAAAATAAATGCGTGGGAATTTTTTATGTGTGTAACTAACTTACAATCTTTAGGTTCCCGATCGCAAGGCAGATAAATGCGAAATATCGAGTTTAACCGTTGAATTTAGTCAAATATTTATTTAGTTGGCAAACTCTACGCACTGTTCACTTTATCACTGTTTCTACTGTCATACTATTTACATTGCTCATTCCTTACTTGCCCTGAAGGTAGGAAGCGTCCGTTTAGTGAAATCTATGTTTCTGTAGAGGTTTTATGAGTCTGATTCTTCCCAAACGTACCCTATCCCGTCGTCGGTTACTGCAAATATCTGGACTTTCAGGGGTAGGCTTTCTTCTTGGTGGCTGTGGAACAAATTTGTTCTCAGATAATCTGCGGCAAATATCTGAGCCACTAAACCAAAGTCTTGAAGCACTTCTATTAACTCAAAAACCCATACCTGAATTTTCTGTCAGTGCCATAGAAGCAGATAAATTGCTGATTAATACCTTTGATTTTACCCCGCAAATCGATCCGGCACAGTTTCGCTTAATAATTGATGGTGAGGTTAATAATGCAATGCAATTGAGCATGGCAGATATTCAAAAACTGCCCTTGACTTCAATGGTAATTCGTCATGTCTGTGTTGAAGGCTGGGCTGCGATCGTTCAATGGGGAGGTGTGCGATTACGAGATTTAGTAGCGCTGGTACAGCCTAAGTCAAACGTCCGCTATGTCTATTTCAAATCTGCTGATGGCTATTACGAAAGTTGGGATATTGCCTCTGTCATACATCCCCAAACTCTCATGGCTTATCAAAAGAATGGACAACCCTTATCAGTTGATAATGGTGCGCCGATGCGCCTAGCATCTCCAATTAAACTAGGTTACAAGCAAAGCAAGTGGGTAACTCAAATTACATTCGTCAGCAATTTGTTACCTACTAAAGGCTATTGGGAAGATCAAGGCTATGAGTGGTTTGCAGGGCTATAAAAAAGGCAAAAAGCTAATCTAAATCGGGTTCAACGCCTAGCGATGTCTAGCGACAAGCCACTTCGTGTCTACGCAATTGTGCTATCAACCGTTCAGCCCGTTGACTTTCTTGTTCAGCCCGTTGACTTTCTTGTTCTGTAGAAGTCAATACCCAGCAGCCTGTCCAATCATACCACCGTAACCAAGGCTGTTCTACATTTTGATAGCGTCCCTGCCAGACACCCAAGCCTAATTCTAGTTCTGGTATCCAGAAGCGCGACTCTGACAGTGTTATCTCAGCATAACGACCACCGTCTAATTTAAACACCCTTAATTTATATTTGTACCGATCAAATACTATATAATAAGGAACACGTAGAATCCGTTCATATACTTCCCATTTTCCTGGTGGTTGCTTGACATCTCGCAATGTCTGCCCTAAGTCTTCCTTTTCAGTTCCGGGAGACAGCAATTCAACCACAATAAAAGGCTGAACTCCCTCTTGCCAAAGGACATAACTTAAGCGTAAATCTCGTTGTTCGTAGAGACGGGAAACACCTAAAACGGCAAACCAATCTGGTCGTTTATGCCACAGTGGATGGCGCGGGTCATAATAAAGATTTAGATCGCTAGCAACAAATATCTCGTCGCTAGGATAATTTGGTGGACGAAAGGTTTCGTCTAACAGACGAGGTTGCAATAAATGAAACTGATCGGGCAAACCAGGCTCCTCTGGATCTTCACTGGGAAGATCATACATGGTCGGCAATACATCTTTTGGCGATCGCGGCGGGTCAGTTTGATACATCATAAAGCAATCCTAATGATGAAACTATCAATTCTATTATGATTCAATTGTTTTTGAGTGACTCAACACCTTGCAGAACGGGGTAGCATAAATTTCTCGCCCTCCGCCGCAAATTTGCCGCGAACCATCAGCACAGTTTCATCAAAAGTATGGGTGAATGCTTGCACATCTTTGACATCCAGAAGTTCTGGACTAAAGTAAATCACCGCTTCTTCAATGGGTTGAGTTATCTTACTAATAATATTCTTTAAAGAACATATCTGCGTTGTCGCTAAATCGAAAAGATGAAGTCGGTTATCTTCTATCTCCATACAGGCGATTAAATCTAAATCTTCTGCATAGTATAAAGGACGACTTCCTTCATTGACACAGAATACAGGTTTTTCGTTGACTACGCCAACTATATTAGAGACAGGAATGCGTGTTTCTAAAAGTCTGTGTAGCAATGTGTAATCTTTAATATTTGCAAAATCCAGTATTCTGAAGCTATCAGTGCCACCTGTGGAGTTACACTTAACTTTAAAGATGTGTTCTTCAACAACACGAAAGCCAAAAGGTAAGTAAAACTCTGGTTGTGGTGTCGTCAGTACCAGGGTTTCGTAAAGGCGATCGCAATACCCTAGCACTTCCTCCATCACTTCCCGGTAATACCCTCTCCGGCGATACTCTGCACGGGTAGCTACTCCATGAACTCCTCCGACAGTAAGCCTTTGTCCCATAATTTGTATGGGAATTTCTAACACTCCCACATGGGTAATCGCTATATCATCATGAAAGCGCATAAACGGAGTTGAAGCTGTTTCCCAGGATGCACCTAGTTTTCTTGCACATTCTGCTAAACTGCTGAGTCCGGGAAATGTGACTTCCATCAAGTCAAAAAGCTTATCGCTTAAGCTGGGATCATCAGAGAATGACTGTTTGAAACGATACTGGCTCATAATTCAAGTATTACAATCAATTCAGTAGAGACTACAAAATCAATTCCAGCAAATCCAGAAAAAATAAATGAGTAATGAGTAATGAGTAATGAGTAATGAGTCATGAGTAATGAGTAATAAGTAATGAGTAATACCCATTACTTATTACTTATTACTTCAAATAAGACTAAGCCATACTTCTCGCCAGTAGGCAAAAAGCCAATTCCTCGATAAACTGCTTGGGCTGCTTGGTTATTATCACCTGTAAACAGGATGGCACGTTTTACTCCTTGCGATCGCGCATCTAACAATGAACCTGCTACCACACTTTTGGCGTAGCCTTTACCCCGCAGCCCTGGCGGTGTCCAGACTCCACCAATTTGCACAATATCAGGTAAGCTAGCATTGAAAGCAGAGTAAGCAACTGGGGTATCTCCTGCTACCAAAACCCAATGCATAGCTGTAGCTTGACGTGCCTCAATTATGCGATCGCAATCAGGTCTTAAACTGGGAGTATCTGTTTTTCCTAAAGCTTCCACATTATAAGCAACGCACCATTCAGTAAGTAATTCCAACTCTTCTGGATGTGGTAAACGAGACTGCACCTTTGCTGATACTAAGGCTTGAGGTATTTGCAAATCTCCCAGTGCTAGAGAAAACAATATCTCAGCCTCATCAAGCTGAGTTGGTCGGTTGCTAAGTCCCAAAATGCTTTTTGTCGCTTCAACTTGTGCTGCTGGGCCACTAATTCCAGAAATAGCACGTCCAGATTGTGCCACAACTGCTTGTACCACTTCTGGCAGATGTACAGGGGCTTGGACTACGATCATCCCATTCCAAAAATGGGCTGCAACTGCCACTATAGTTTCATCTATGTAGGCCGCTATGTAAGTTCCTTGAAATCTTGCACCTTGGTCAAGCAGTCCCGCAGCTCGCCAATTAGAGCGCAAAAACATAGAAGTATCGGTGTGTTGTAAGAGAAATGCTTCCAGTGATACTTCATCTCCAGGTTGCAGAATTCTCAAAATAGGCACAAAAACCTCCTGATAATTGAAAGGGACACAGCCTAACTGTGTCCCTAAAAGCTACTTCAAGATGCTAGGACTGGCGATAGCAGGCAAACTCCATTGTAAAAGTAGCCATACCAGAAGTAAGCGATCGCAATTCTGTAGAATACCCAAACATTCGCGCTAGCGGTACTTCTGCCCGAATCACCGTGTATCCCTGCATTGTCTCGGAACCTAACAACAAAGCCCGACGCGAGGATAAGTCCCCCTGAATCCTTCCCATGAACTCGTGGGGTGTTTCCACCTCTACAAGCATAATGGGTTCGAGGATGTAGGGTTTGGCTTTGGCGATCGCACCCTCAATTGCTTGATGGGAAGCTGACCGGAAAGCCAATTCTGAGGAGTCAATTGGATGATAAGAACCGCCATCTAAAACGACTTTCACCCCAGTTACCGGATAGCCTTCCAGCTGTCCTGATTGCATCGCCTCACGGCAACCCTTCTCGCACGCCGGGATATATTCTTTGGGAATCGCACCCCCAACCACCCGATTCTCGAAAACAAACGGCTCATCTGTAGGTTCAATCCACCCAGTAATATGGGCGTATTGACCGGGGCCGCCTGACTGTTTCTTGAATCGGTAGTCAAAGGTAGCTTGTTGCCCAATGGTTTCCCGGTATGCCACAGCAGGAGTACCGACGTAGACCTCGGCATTATATTCCCGTTGGATGCGCTCCAGGTAAATTTCCAAGTGGAGTTCGCCCATCCCAGAAATTAGAGTTGCTCCTGATTCGGGATCGATGCTCAACCGGAAGGTAGGGTCTTCCCTTTGAAAGCGATTGAGTGCTTTGGAAAGGCGATCGCTATCTTCCTGTTTTTTGGGCGTAATCGCCAGCGTAATCACTGGTTCCGGTACAAACATCTTCTCTAGAGATACCAGTGGTTCTCCAGAACAGAATGTATCACCAGAAGCACAATCGACACCCAATAAAGCCACAATATCCCCTGCTACGGCAACTTGTACCTCTTCTCGCTTATTGGCGTGCATTCTCACCAAGCGACCGATTTGCACTCGCTGTTCAGTCCGCGAGTTGTATACGGTATCACCGGGTTTGAGCGTCCCAGAGTAAATCCGGGTATAGGTCAACTGCCCAAAGGATTCAACGGTGAGTTTAAATGCCAATGCCACTAAGGAAGCATCGGGATTAGGGTAGACACTCACCGACTCTGCGGTTTTAACCACTTCTCTATCCACGGGAGATGGTAAATAGAGCGTAACTGCATCCAATAAGTTTTGCACTCCTTTATTTTTGAATGCCGAACCCAGCAGTACAGGTGTGAATTTTAGGCTCAAGGTTGCTTGTCGGATGGTTTCCCAAATTAATTCTTTAGGAATTTCCTCACCCGCCAACAACATCTCGGTCATCGATTCTGAGAACAGCGACAAAGTATCTAGCAGTTTGTCACGTGCCTGTTGCACCTCATCCCTAAGAGGTTCGGGAATTGGCTTTTTCACGCGGTTTTCCCCGTTTTCACCCTCAAAGTAGTCAGCAGTCATTTCTACCAGGTCAATCACTCCCTGGAATTGGTCTTCACTGCCGATAGGATACTGGAGTAATACTGCATTTAGTTGCAA
This sequence comes from Nostoc sp. EspVER01, assembly GCF_034530635.1. Lineage (NCBI taxonomy): Bacteria > Bacillati > Cyanobacteriota > Cyanophyceae > Nostocales > Nostocaceae > Nostoc > Nostoc sp. EspVER01. The sequence continues at coordinate 57,551 of NZ_JAVRCS010000009.1, read as the reverse complement.
GCGATCGCGTATTCCCTGTACTACACGAAATGGGTCTGCCCCCGTCCGATCCATTTTGTTGATGAACGCCAAACGCGGCACACGGTAGCGCTTCATTTGCCGATCCACCGTAATGGACTGGGACTGCACACCCGCCACAGCACACAGCACCATCACTGCCCCATCTAATACCCGCAAGGCGCGTTCCACTTCAATCGTGAAATCTACGTGTCCAGGTGTATCAATCAAGTTAATTTGAGTACCGTGCCACTGGCAGGTGGTAGCAGCGGAAGTGATGGTTATACCATGCAGCTTTTCTTCTGGCATAAAATCCATCGTTGCACCCTTACCGCCTCCCCGCACTTCCTCAATAGCGTGGATTCTGCCCGTGTAGAAGAGAATTCGCTCTGACAGCGTAGTTTTACCAGAGTCGATGTGGGCAGAGATACCAATATTTCGGATGCGTGTTCGGGGAATCATAAAATTTCCTTTTGTTCAAGCGACAAACAGTCACCAACTGAGTGGTGATATGTTTTGTATTATATATGTACTACAAGTAAAAGACAAGGCTGATAATACAGAAAAACCGTTGATATTTGCCCTAGCTAACGTTATTGCCTGTCCTGGATTGGGTACGGGAATAGGATGAGTGCCATATACTGAAGTTGCTAAACAGATGGCATTAGCTTACGATCATTTTCTGTACCCACCCAAGCATCTCAATTGCATAGTTGCGGCTGAAAGACAACTTCAGATATGGGAAGGAGGAGATTTTAGGTAACGCAGGGCTTTGGATAATAGTCTGAGTTCATTACCAGGGAAAATATGGTGTTCCCTATGGTGTTAAAAATTTAAATGAAATTTATCAAATATTTTTGCAACCAAAGAGAAACACTATTAATTAAGGGAGCGTTATGTCCTTATTAAGCTTCATAAAAAAGTATTAATTTTTAATACATAAATTGATTTTCTAACTCTCAATTTTACTTCTCGTATTTTACCACTTTAAGTAGCATCAGGGAGTGATAAATCCTTTATTTTATAGGAGTTTTGAATTTATCGCAGGTCGAAATTGTCAAAGACGAGTATTTAGTTTTGTCATAAATTTCATATAACTAAAAATCTAAGGTAATGTATACATGACTTCCAGCATTACAGATAAAATCTAAATACATACTCTTTTAGTAAATGTGAATAACAAAAACCGAATTGCTTACCAAAATAACCGCACAGCGATCGCTGCATTCAATGCAATCGTCATGGCAGGAGCAGAGGCTTATATCAATGGGCTAAAAATCCCCGATCCTCTGCTTAAATCCCTTTTAAATCTCTCCATGCAAATCAGCTACAAATATTTTCCTTCTCTTTTAGTTCCCTATGAATGGCTGTTGCAAGAAAGCGATCGCCTTGCAGAAGGGTCACACGAACTAATGAAGATTCAATACAACCTACCCGAAGAAATGTTCAGTCTGATGTTAAAAGAGACAGAACTTTTATATCCCAAATACACAATGGCTTTATGGGAAAAAGGAGCATCTAACCTTGAGCAAGCTCAAATGCAGATGCTTGATGATTTGATCGCAAAAGCAGGCATCGAAGACGGAGACGAAATCTTAGATTTGGGATGCGGTTGGGGTTCTGCATCAAATTACATTCTTTCCCGGTTTCCGCATGTGAAAGTAACGGCTCTTAATTTGAGCCACGGGCAATGCGAATATATGCGGAAAAAAATGCGAGACCCTACCAGTTACCTCAGTTCAGATAGATTCACTCTATATGAAAAGGACTTTAATGATATTGATTTTGAGAATAAGTTTGATAAAATTATGGCGATTGGCCTGTTTGAACATGTAGGGAATTTAACGAAATCATTTCAAAAACTGGCTTCTTTCCTCAAAGATGATGGCAAGGTGTTAATTCACATAATCACAACCAGATTACTTTATAATATAACCCATCCTTTTATCGACAAATATGTTTTTCCAAATATGCGGGTGTGGAGTTATGATCTCATTCCAAAGATTAATACAGACCTGAAAACTATTAATCAATGGTATTTAAATGGTGCTAACTACTCAAAGACTCTGATAAATTGGTTGATGAATTTTGACCAAAATCAAGCGAAAGTCAAAGATTTAAATTATGGCATGAACTATGGCAAGTTCTGCCGGATGTGGAGACTTTATTTGCTCTTGTGCATTGTGTATTTTGACGGTTGTGATGGTGAAATTCTTGGTAACGGTCAATATTTGTTGGTTCATGCGTGACAAGTTAATTGCATAAGTCCTAATAATTTAGCGATCGCCCAACCATATTAAGAGCAATTCTTGGTTCCTTAGTTGTAGGAGCCAGCAATAAGTATGCGAGTAGCATTGAATGGCAAATAAACGTTTCTATCACATAGGCTTTGGGCAAGATGATTTAGGTTCATCACCTCCCAGCATTGCTCTATTATCTGGTGATCCAGAGCGATCGCACCTAATTGCTCAAACTTATTTACAAGATGTACGCGTGTTGTCAGAAAATCGCGGTCTCAAAAGCTACATGGGATACTTACCCAATGGTCGCAGCATCTTATCAGCTACTAGTGGTATGGGTGCGCCTTCATTAAGTATTGTTGTCAATGAGTTGATACAAGTAGGAATTCGGCAAATTATTCGCATTGGAACTTGCGGTTCTATTCAATCTTATATACCAGTTGGTAGTGTTGTTATTAGCAGTGCGGCATTATGTCGCCAAGGTGCAGCGAATGACATTGCACCAGTGGAATATCCAGCCGCAGCCGATCCTTTTTTGACAGTCGCTTTAGTTAAAGCTGCACGAGAATTAAAGGTTGAACATTACATCGGAATTACGGCATCAGTTGATACTTTTTACGAAGGACAAGAACGCACTGATTCCGCCAATCCAAATTTAATGCGATCGCTGCATGGCATTACAGAAGAATATCGGCGCTTGAATATCTTGAATTACGAGATGGAATGCGGCACACTCTTCAAAATGGCAGGAGTGTATAATTTTGCTGCTGCTGCTATTTGCGGTGTAGTTGCTTCGCGTACTGATAGTGAGAATATTATTCTAGAACAAAGAGATATTGCTGTTAAAAATGCGATCGCAACTGCTGTAAAAGCAGCAGCAAGCTTTGAGTAAACTAACAATTGGAATGAAGCTGAGGCAAAGTTTGTGATTCCCTTTTGGTGCGATCGCGGACAACACAGATTGTAAAAGTTTTTTAGCTTAAGTTAAAATTGAGCCTATAATCTTCAATTTGGCTGGCGTGATAATGTCTCGTCCCAATCAATAGTAGACTAGTCTCAAATGTTGCGACATTAATTTGTTAACGGTTATGGAGAAGATATAACGACACTAATTCGTGAAATTGCGACATTCAATTTGTGAATGTAAATCAATAATGGACGTAACTGGATTCGAACCAGTGACCTCTACGATGTCAACGTAGCGCTCTAACCAACTGAGCTATACGTCCTTAACCACACAATTATCAATATTAGCATATACCTCTCTGATAAGTCAAGATAAAAGACGAAATCAGGCAAACTCTATCACTCCCTAAGTAATCAAGCGCAGATGATTTGACATCCACCGACCTCAAGGCGCTCTTAAGAAGGAGTAATGAGTAATAAGTAATGAGTAATAAGTAATGAGTAAATACCCATTTTTCATCCACTCATTACTTTAAAGCATTGCGTGAAGCATTAGGATTCAGACCCAAATATGTGGTGAAGTATTTGTTTGATTTGTAAAAAGGTTGCACCACTTGCTACAAATCAAACAAATAAGTCAAATCTTTTTTCCTTTTGCCTCCAGCAAGACTGCCTGATTTTCTGCAAGCGTCTTTAAGTTTCTCGAATCCAAAATGCCAATCCTCCCCCACGACCGCGAGCTGCAATGAAATCTTCTGTGACTAAAAAGAAGCCAAAGAAGGGTAGTTTAGCTATAGGTTGGTTGTAGAAATCTTCTGTTTGAACTTTACCAGCACGGATTGCTCTGTTGTAAATAACACGACCAAACAAACTGATAATCATCTGGTTAAAGTCAAAGGCCAATAAATTTTTCTTCCCGAAATATTGCACTGGCCCCGTGAGTTTCAGTGAAACTGGGTTCAGCTCAACCTGATTAGCAATTTCGCCTCTGCCTGAATCCTGTTCCAAAGTGGCATTAAAGGAAACATGGATTGTTATAAATTTGGGTACATAGAAACCGTTGCCTAATACAATTCCCCCACTACCTCTGTTTTTCTTAGTGCCAGTGACAAAGCAAAGTTGCCATTTACCGAGCAGAAACTCAAATGGATAAGTCAACTTTTGTTGCTTGGCAGTTTTTTCGGCTTGTAGCAACGCCTTTACTAATATTTCAGCATTAGGGCGTATACTTTTTGGTTGTCTATACTTAGCCGCAGCCTGAGATAGCACGTTAACAAAGTCAAATGTTGCTTTTGGTGTTAAATTAGCCGTCATGAAGCCACTCTGGATTTAACTATTTCTTTGATTTTCTGATAGATTGTAGCGTTCATCTACAAGAAGACACATCTTTCATCCGTAGTATCCGCTAGAAGTATGTCGATTCCCTACCTTCACCAAGGATTACCAACCATTGTAAATCCAGCCCAATAATAAGGATGCATAAGTGATTCATCAGCAGTGTCAGCAGGTAAAGGCAAATTCCCAACTACTTCTAAACCTTGCACTTGTCCATCCTTGACATAAATTTGCCCTTTGACCATAGCTACTTGAGCTTGTCTGAGAGCTTCTGCTTTAATGGGAGCAGTCTTTAAGTTCTCATAAAATTTTGTCATCAATGCTGCTGTGCCAGCATCATTAACTGACCAAAGACTAGCAACACTAGTTTTCACACCTGCCAGCACTGCTAAACCCGCAAATCCCAGTTCGGATTCTTCATCCCCTAAAGCTGTTCTACAAGCACTCAACACCAGCATTTCAACTTCAGGTTCATTCAAGCGCAATTGTCGTAATTGGTTCAAGCGTAACTTGTCTTCCCACAGTTGAATATAGGAATTACTCAAAGCACCAGTAGCAAAATCGGCATGGGTTGCCATGTGAATTATTCCAAAAGGTTGTTGGCGGCGGATAGTTTTGAGATTTTCTAAGGTGGCTTGCTTGTCTAACAATAATTTGCCCTGCCAGAGTTTAGACACTAGTGTTGATAACTCAACGGGGACTGCTGGTAAAGGCTCTTGTCCCTGAGTACTCTGAGAAACTCCCAGCGCTAAAATTTGAGATTTTTTGATGTCTTTATAGAGGGTATTAGTCAGACTAAGACTAGGCATTAAGCCAATACTGTATTTTTCTACTAGAAATCCCTTACCATCGTGAAGTGCTGCCATTGGGGTTGAACGTAAACCAATGTCTGGTAAAAAGACCAGATTGTTGATTTCTCTCGTTTGTAAATCTGCCTCTAATGGTGCAACAATCCAGCGATAAAGTTGTTGAGATGAACGCAAATAACCGGTGCGACGACGGTTTTGTGGACTAACGATTTGGTCACGAAATTCTTGAGCTACTTGGAGAACTTTGGCTTTAGTTATTTCTGGGATGCGCTTGCGGATAGGATCATCTTTTCCTGTTACTACTACTAGTTCCAGCTGGTCGCTATCCTTTTCTGCTACAGTATTTAACTGTTTCGTCAATTTTTGAGCTTTACCTAAATTTTCCTCTGGTAGAATTTCCACAGGGACAAAACTGATGTAGATAAATGCAGGTTTCACACCAGTCGCTTCTTCAATTTTGCGAGCAATTTCTTTGGCATCATCTAGGGTTTTAATTCTAGGGCTGGGTATGCCTAAATGGTCGGCAAAATCATCTGTGAAATTGTCTTCGGGAGTGGGGTTGGTATTAAGAATGGGGTTATCAATCTTAGGATTATTAAGGTCAAGGTTATTCGGTTTACCTGGTAGATTGCACTGAAATGTGCAGGGGTCAGGATTGGGAGTTTCAGGATTGGGAGTCTCAGGATTGGGAGTCTCAGGATTGGGAGTTTCAGGATTGGGAGTCTCAGGATTGGGAGTCTCAGGATTGG
>NZ_JAVRCS010000009.1:0-51415 GCF_034530635.1 Nostoc sp. EspVER01 | reverse complement strand
GAGTTTCAGGATTGGGAGTCTCAGGATTGGGAGTAGGAATTTGACTGACGTTGATTCCTATCTGTACAGGTGCAGAAGAGGAAACGCCGTCATTTGCACTAATTACAAAGGCATTTAGTGACCCATTTGTATCTGCTGGAGGTGTGTATACCAAAGTATCGCCGCTAGATAAGGTTGTAACACCAGGGATGACGGGAACGCCATTGACAGTGATATTTCCCGTATTCACGACATCGACCTTGATGGAGGTGATGTCATTATTAACATCGCTGACTAGCGGAGCCAAACTAGAGAACGTTAAGGTAACAGGCTGATTGGTCTGGGTATCGGGTAGGGATGAGTTGGCTGTTAATGTCGGCGGGGTGTTAACAGATGTAATGGTGATGCCGGTTGGTGTACCGCTAGCATCTCCACCATTTGGCAAGACTGGAAAGCTATTAGCGATTATTGAATTGTCACCTGTAGTGATTGACCCTGCTGTACCATTGACACTTGCATCACCGACAATAAAATCTACATTGTTTGGGCCACCATCATGGCGAATGCTAACAGTACCTCCTGCTGAAGGTTGAACGTTAGTACCTCCTTCGCCAGTAAAAAATCCACCAGTTGCGATCGCTTCGCCGGTTCCGATTCCCTGAATCAGTCCGTTGGTTAGCACTTGCACATTGCCACCTTGAACAGTGTTTCCATCAACAAAATCGTCTGCTATGGACTGGGTGTTGATGTTGGTAAAACGAATATTGCTGCCAGCAGTATTGGTAGTCTGTAAAGTAACGTTGCCACTTGTAACATTTGCAGTACCATCGACTCCGGTAGCGATCGCTGAGGTATTTATGGCATCATTCACGGTGATATTATCTCTGCTAGTTAAACTTATCGCGCCAGCAGTGCCAATAAAATCGCCACCTCCTTCCTTAACTACAGACGAGTTAATTGCCTCTGTGGTAATACTGCCGCCTGTGGTTGTTGCAACTACATCGCCAGCCTTACCTGATCTATTAGCATCATTTGAAGAGGTATTAATAGCATCTGTTAAGATGTTGCCTGCGGCAGTCAAATTTACTGTTCCTGCATCCGTAATAATAATGCCACCATATCCAAATCCAGAAAACCCTTGAATATTGCTAGTGTCAAGGTTATTTAGGGTAATTCCACCATTTGTGCTTTGGACTGTAATATTACCTGCTGAGTAGCCCTGACCACTGGCAATAATGTTGCCCGCAGTAATATCGCCAGTTGCAAACAACGTTACGTTGCCACTATTACCAGTAGTTCTACTTGTATTTAGATTTCCCAGCGATAAGCTAGCTCCAGAAATGTTAATGCCTCCTCCCGTTGTCTGGATGGTGTTGGTGGGATCGACAAAGTTTACAGAACCGGTTTGTGATGTGAGGCTGAAGCTACCACCGCCCAAGTTTAATATAGCGACACCATCGGTTGTTACTGTGGGTGTCGCTCCGGTGATGTCATTGATGGTAATATTGCCTGTGGCTTGTAAATTGATATTTGTACCCGATAAGGCGATCGCACCCCAAGAAACAGTGTTATCTCCAATATCTGCATCGCCAAAGGCAATATTGCCTACTGTAGCATCAAAATCACCTGTCCCTGCTGCACCATCGATAATGGTCAATGTGCTGGGGTCTAGCAATAAAGTGCCAAAGTTACCATTAGGGGCTGAAGTATCTACTAAACCGTTAAAATTTAAGAAATTTTTACCTGATACTTCTACAAAACCACCATTGCCGGCATTTGCTCCTCCACGAGCCGAAATGTTACCAAAAAACTTGGTTGTGTCGTTACCCCAAACAATTACCTGTCCGCCGTTTCCATTCAAATTACTATCAGCATTAATGACAGATTTTGAGTCTACATAAGTCCGATCTGCGTTGGGTAAAGTCCCCTTACCTTGATAATCTCCACCAATTAGCACAGTACCGCCGCCATTATTCCCAGAGGCGTTAATATTGGCATCAATCACCGCGACTTTTTTACCCAAAGCAGTTATATTACCGCCTGTTTGACTCGCTGCATTTACTTTCCCAGAAACAATCGTTGTACCTGGAGTTGTGGGAATTGTCACATTAGAGTTTGTTAATTTTACAGTTCCATCAGGATTGGCAGTTAAGCCTGTGTTACCAACTGTGAGCAATTCGGGTATTGAGGCAATGGGAATTGTCCAGTTATTAGGTTGGTTGCTACTAGAGGCGAGGGGCTGAATTTCTAGACTCAACAGATTTCCTGGCTGACTAAGACGCACCCAATTTTGTCCTGGTACTGATGTGACAGAAATCTGCCCTCCTGGTGCTGAAAGTTGCCCGGTGTTGACTACAGTACCACCTAATAAATTCAAATTTTGCCCAGTACTTACTGCCAAATTTCCAGCATTTGCGATCGCTCCTGGCTGGTTTGTACTAAAGGCAAATCCATTGGGGTTTCCAACTAAATTTATGTAGTCATTAACACCGATAGCGTTAAACCAACTGCTCCCAAAACCGATGCCGTTAGCTGTTGTCACCGTAAAAGCACCAGGCACATTTAAACTGGCGTTTGCGCCAAAAATAAATCCGGCTGGATTCCTCAAGAAAAAGTTAGCATTGCCACCTGTCACCTGAATTAAACCATTGATGACTGAGGCATTCCCGCCTGTAACTCGACCAAGGATATTTTGCAGCGCCGGACTAGCTTGAAAGTTGGCAATTTGTTCTGGTGAAATTCCAAACTGTTGAAAGCTGTGAAAGAGGTTTGCATTATCACCAGAAGTTGTGCCGCCAGTGATATTAAGTCGATTGCCGTTGGGAGTCACAATTGTACCTGTCCCATCGTTAGCAGGAACTATTTGTTGTGCTTGGGCTAATTTGGGATTTACCAACGAGGCAATAACTAGGACTGAAGCGGCGATATTAGACAATAGACCTCTTGCACAAGTCCCTAACACCCCACCCCCAACCCCTCCCCGCTCTTCGGGAAGGGAGACAAAGCGCAGCTTTGGCGGGGTGGGGTTCTTTCTTATTTTTGATTTATGCAAGAGGTCTAATAAAGATTCTTTGCGGCGTAATATGAAGCGACTTGTAGGCAATTCTACATCGATTTGTAACTTGTCTGCTAATCCTCGCCGCCAAAGTGCTTGAGCGATCGCCTTTTGTGACCAGAGGATTTGTTCTGTTCTCCTGTTAACAGACATGCTTTGAGAATGATTTCGGTAGAAATAGAGTGGCTCTTTGACTCGGCGTACTTGGGCTACTTCTGAAAGTCGCAGACATAGGTCATAATCATAGGCACAGCAAGAGAACGATTCGTTAACACCTCCCACTCGGTCATAAACCGATCGCCGCATCAAGCGGAAGTGAAACGTCATGAAATCTACCAACAGACCTGATTGAGAGTAAGGAATGTCACAGCGATGACCATAACCGATAACTTTGCCGTTTGGATCGATATTTAAGTAGTCGGTGTAAACAAATCCCGTTTCTGGATGGCTATTGAGGACTGTAGCGGTTTGAGCAAGAGCTGTGGGGGCAAGGATATCATCATTGTCTAATATACCGACGTAAGTGCCGCTAGTTTGGCCGATCGCTGCCTTACAAGCCGCAGCAACTCCTTGATTGTCTGCTTCCACCACCCGCACTCGCCCATCTTTTTGAGCATAAGCGTGAGCGATCGCCACTGATCCATCTGTGGAGCCATTATCCCAAATCAATAACTCAAAGTTTTGCCATGTCTGCGCTATAACACTAGCGATCGCTTCTTGAAGGTAAGACTCCCGGTTGTAATTGACGATGACAATGGAAATCAGTGGTGACATCGAAGTTTTCCCAAGTTTTCTACCTGTTACCACAATATAATGCTAAGGACTATCACTTAGAATAATTCGCTGTTAATTATAGTTTTAGTTACAAATCTTTTGAAATTTGAATATCAAAAATATGATATTCAAATATTCATACAGCCATAGCATACTCCAAAATCAAAATCAGCCCAGTCGTTAAATAAGGCACTCCCCTGAAGAGAAATGAGAAAAGAAACAGAAACTTGTGTTCAGCCTAGAGCAACGACTCAGCAAAGAATTGTCTATTTATCTCATCAGTTAGAGACTTGGCGGAGTTTGGCAATTACTAAATGCAGTAAGCACAGTTTCAGTTTTCGGTGCGGTTTGTTAATTCTGCCTGCGGTCTGGATTGTAACTGCAAATGGACTGAGAGCTAGAGCTAATATTTTTACACCTGACTCAATTCAAAATAGCAGTCAGTCAGAGTTACAAATAGTACAAGAAAGAGAAGCTACTCCAGCAACTAACCCACAACCAGAGATACCACAACGCATTCGGGTTCGGAAAATTCAGGTTGTAGGTAGCACAGTTTTTCAGGAAAATGATTTTAATCTAGTAGTGAAACCGTTTGAAGAACGGGACTTAACTTTAGAAGAAATCAGACAAGCCGCCGATGCCGTTACTCAGCTTTACCTAAATAAAGGGTATATAAATTCCAGAGCAATTCCAGAAACTCAAAAATCTAGTACCGCAAATGGTGTTGTGGTAATTCGGGTGTTGGAAGGGCGTTTGACAGAGATTAATATCGAAGGGACGCGGCGATTAAACCCATCTTATATTCGTAGTCGCATCCAACTAGGTGCTGGTATTCCTCTCAATACTGGTAAGCTCGAAGAACAGTTGAAATTGTTGCGACTCGATCCCCTATTTACAAATGTGGAAGCGAGTTTGCGTCCAACGGGTAAGGTTGGTCAAAGTATTCTCGTTGTCAGAGTTGAAGAGGCAAACCCTTTAACTGGTAGCTTGGGTGTAGATAATTATTCGCCTCCCAGTATTGGGGCCCAAAGATTGGGTGTTGAATTGCGATCGCGCAATTTAACCGGTATGGGAGATGAGTTAGCTGGCTCTTATTACCATACACTCTCTGGTGGTTCCGATGTCTTTGATTTTAGTTATCAAGTCCCCGTGAACGCTATGAACGGCAAAGTGCAGATTCGAGCCGCATTTAATCGCAACGAAATTACTGAGCCACCCTTTGATGCCTTTGACATTCGGGCAAACCAGGATCTTTATGAAATCAATTATCGTCAGCCATTGATCCGATCGCCTAGAGTTGAATTTGCCCTATCTTTAGGATTTACCTATCAAGATGGTCAAACCTTCCTTTTTGATAACCTCGCAACCCCCTTTGGCATTGGGCCTGATGCCAATGGCGTTAGCCGCACCAGTGTAATTAAATTTGGTCAAGAATATATCAAGCGCGAACCAAAAGGAGCTTGGTTTTTGCGATCGCAATTTAATTTTGGCGTTGATATATTAGATGCAACTATCAACAATGACCCCATACCCGATGGTCGTTTTTTCAGTTGGCTAGGTCAAATACAGCGCGTGCAGCAACTCAGCAACGATCATCTATTGCTGATTCAAGCAGACTTACAGCTTACACCAGATAGCCTTTTACCTTCCCAGCAATTTGTAATTGGCGGTGGACAATCGGTAAGGGGATATCGCCAAAATATCCGTTCTGGGGATAATGGATTTCGGGTAGCGATCGAAGATCGGTTTACAGTGCAGCGTAATGAATCTGGATTATCGACAATTCAACTTGCGCCATTTGTGGATATGGGAGCCGTTTGGAATCAGTCTGATAATCCCAATCCGCTACCAAATCAAACTTTTTTAGTGGGCGCAGGCTTAGGATTATTGTGGAATCAGGCAATGGGAATTGATAATCTCTTTTTGCGCCTCGATTATGGATTTCCATTTATCGATCTGAGCGATCGTGGTAATAACGCTCAGGATGATGGCTTTTACTTTAGCCTTCGCTATCAACCCTAACTAAAGCCTATGGTAATCATAACTAATTCTGCGGACATGATATTACTTACTACTTTTAGTGTTTTCCGCAAAAAACAGGTCATTTTACTTATTACTTTTGGTAGATAAGGTGCTTAATTCAGTATTTTCCACAGTTAATTACCTATTCTTCTGCTTTATCCTATATATTGAACTAAAAAATTAACTTCTTTCTTCAGGAATTTGAATTTTATCCTGTGTATATACACAAAGGGAAAAGTTTTAGTTTATAAATTTAAGAAGGAAAGAATTATAAGAGAAAACTTATGACGCAACCTAACTCGCAAGACAAAAACAGCTTTCTTTACCCTCGTAGTCGGTATTATGGTAAATTTCAGCCAGAGAATTTAGTGTTTAATGCCAACCTTCAAGAATTCTCTCAAAAAATTAGTTACATCACTTGCCTAGAGACAGGGGGTAAATTGTCTCAGGAAGAGGCTTACCAGCAGATTAAGTCACTCTGGAAAGAGTTGAAACATAGCAAAAAACAACTCTCTATTGGCGGAAATCGGGAAATTTAAACTAATGTGAAGGAGGTATTGGTAATTTTTTTAAATCTAGTGCAAAAATACTTGAGCCGCCCAGAAAGTGATTTTAGGGCGGTTTTTTGGCTTTTGCAAGAAGTATCTTTTTCGTAATGTTAATTCTAGTTCTTACAAGTAATACCAGTTCTGTTATGTCATGTTCAGGACTTACGCAAAATCATGAAAAAACGAACCGCAGAGGGCGCAGAGGACACGGAGAAATAAGAGTTTCAGAGAGTTATTGCGTAAGTCCTAATGTTAATTTTAGTAGTTGAGGATACAATAAGGGATTTCCAAGAAATAAACTATACAATCTTGTGGGGTGGGCAACATGAGCGCCCGTAATCAAGGGCTATCGTGTCGCCCACCCCACAATAAATAATTGGATATTTTTTTATTTGGAAGTCCCTAAGTCTTTGGGCTTTTCTTAGTGCCATTCGCTAAGGCTACGGTGTACACACAAGTACTTTCGTCCGTTATGCAAGAGGTTTATTGTAGAGACGGCGATTCATCGCGTTTGTGTTTACAAAAGTATCTCTTAAAAAATCCGAAAAGCAACAACTTTATTTTGTAGCTTATGATGTACCTAAAAAAATGAGATTTAGCGATCGCAATCAAATTTTTCAACAGGAGTTAAGCTATGGCGCAGCGATTGACTCAAGAGCAATTATCACAAATAGTTACAGAAGTAGAAGGTCTGCAATTGCGTCGGGAAGCGGAACTAGACCAACAGCAGGTGAGAGAAATTTTACAGGAGTTGAATTTACCGCCTGAGTTATTAGATGAAGCGCTGATTCAGTTAAATCGCCGCCAAGCACTAGAAGTACAGCAACGCCGAAATCGATGGATTACCTCTGGAGTGGTGGCAGTTGTAGTGGTTGTCATTGCATCTACAATATTTTTCATGCAGCAGCAAAGTTCTACACTCTCTCGTGTTTCTACTCAACAAGACCGGATCACTTTGACACAAGATAATGGCGGCGACTTAAAGACAATTTCTCGCCAAACCAATCCAGAAGTGTTGTATCGTGTCACTCTAAAGGATGCACCTTTGGGTAAAAAGCTGGCTCTCTCTTGTAATTGGATTGACCCAAGCGGTCAAATTGTCAAGCAAAACAACTATCAAACCCGCGAAATTAATACGTCTGTCTGGGATACCCAGTGTCGCTACACTATTAATTCGGCTGCAACTGTTGGCAATTGGCAGGTGCAGATGTTCCTGGAAGGCCGGCAGATTAGCGATGCAACCTTTGAAGTGAAATAGTCCAGATGGGCAACCCGCATCACTTTCTTGGCTATTGGGGTTACGGCACTCAACAGGAGTTAGAAGCGCTGTTAACTAGTGTTGTGGAAAACCTCTCTCCAAACCTCTCCCCTACAAGGGAAAATTCAAAGCCTTTTCCCCATTATCCTCTTCCCATCTGGAATGTTGTTTATGTAGGAATCGATGGAAATTCCAGAAGGCAACAAAATCAGGACTTACACGCTGAACACCTGAAATCTAGATCCCCCCTAGCCCCCCTTAAAAAGGGGGGAACCTTGAAAGCCCCCTTTTTAAGGGGGTTGGGGGATCTCTTCTGTGTAAGTTCTAAAAATCAAATTGCTGCCATTTCCGCATCAGGATTATTTAGTTCACCCGATGCTTGGGTAAGTCTCCAGGAAAACAACTGCCTAATTTTGGGAAGAGAACCTTTCGGAAGAGTTCCTTTGTATTGGACTCAGCAAGGACAAATAATTTGGTTTGCATCGCAACTGCAATTACTTTTACCGATTTTGCAACAGTCAGAAGTTAGCATTCCGGGGTTATATGGCTATAGCTGTTTTTCTTACGTTCCTACACCCTTAACTCCTGTTAATGGAGTATTTGCAGTGACGGCGGGAACTGAATTAGTTTGGCAGAGCGATCGCCAATCAGGTAAGCTGCAAACACCTGAATCTAAAAACATCCACTCGTGGCGGGAAGCACCAGAACAGTTAACAGATGAAGCTACAGCAATTACTGAATTGCAAACTCTCCTGAAAGACTCAATTGAGCGACAGATTGCCGATTTAAAAGATGAGCCTGTTGGGGTGTTTCTCTCTGGTGGACTCGATTCGTCAGTGGTGGCGGCGCTGCTGGTACAAGCAGGGGTGAAAGTCCGCGCCTATACTTTAGATTTTGGTGACACAGGGATTTCAGAGTATGGATATTCTGAACAAGTCGCCCAGTTTCTCAAAATTCCGCTAATTAAAGTTGCAGCAAACCCAAATTCAATCAAAAATGCCCTAATTCCGACTGTAAAAGCATTAGATTTACCCTTTGGAGATGGTGTGTGTGTGCCGTTGTATCTCCTATCTGAGAGAGCGAGTCAGGAAACTCAGGTAATTTTTAATGGCGAAGGTGGAGATCAATTATTTGCTGGTTGGACGAATAAACCTTTAATAGCCGCAGGTGTTTATCAAGCAGAAAATCCCGCCGGAGAGGAAACTTTTATCCAGCAATATCTCCGCACCTTTCACCGTCTTGGGGGATACGAATCTCAAGTTTATCAGCCAGATATCTATGCACAGATCCAAAATTTGCATCCCGAAGATTGGCTGTTGGCGGCTTTAGATCGCAATGAATGTCCATCTTTGCTGCATCGCCTCCGCCGTGCTAGTTTGATGCTCAAAGGAGCGCAGAATATCCATCCTCGTGCAACTGCATTGGGGTTTGCTCATGGGTTGTGGGTGCGATCGCCTTTTTGTGATTTACCTCTAACTGAGTGGACATTCCGCCTATCTGGAGAACTCTGTTTACAAGGAGCTTGTGAAAAATATATCCTCAAACGGGCTGTAGAAAATTGGCTCCCACCGGAAATTGTCTGGCGACAAAAGCGGGGTATGGGGGTTCCTTTAACTTCTTGGTGTTTAAATGATTTTTGGCATCAACTGGGTATTTGGCTCAATCCAGAAGTACTTCGCACTTACAATCACTTTTATCCTCACATTGCGGCCCAAATCGTTGAAGGCAAACTAGGAGCAGCTATTCAAGGCCGTCGAATTGGTGAAACACTCTGGTTACTAATTATGTGGCAACTTTGGCGATCGCATGTTTTAAATGAAGAACTAAGTAAACAATCTTGGGATCATCCCTTTTGGTTACATCGTTGGTTATGGAGAAACTACAAAATAATTCGTAATTCGTAATTCGTAATTTACTGTATCAGTATTTTTGGTAAATGGTATCAAATAATTTGACTCAAAATCGTCCTAATCTCCCATTCTCTAAAGAACTTGCTCAAGAGTTGCTGAATAACTACGGTTCTCCGCTTTATGTTTATAATGGCGATCGCTTGGGCGAAACTATTAAGCGGATTAGCAAAGCAGTCAGTTATCCGCGCACGCAATTTCGCTTTGCTAGCGTTACTAATGGCAACATTGCGCTGTTAAAAATTTTTCGCTCCTTTGGATGGGGACTTCACGCCAATACGCCAGGAGATATTTATCTGGGATTGCAAGCTGGTTTCGATCCTAGTGAGATTGTTTATAGCGGTAGTAATTTGAATCGGGCTGAGATGCTACAAGTCTTGAATTGGGGAGTTACAACTCTCAATCTGGATAGTCTTGCTCAATTGCAATTGTGCTGCGAAGTTAGACGCAGAGAGAAAAATATTCGTCTGGGTTTACGCCTCAATTTACCGGAAATTACCGGAGATAGCCGCATTGGTGTGCGTCCAGAAGAATTTGGTGATGCGATCGCTTTAACTGCTGAGTTTGGATTAAAGCTGAGTGGTTTACACTTCTATCGAGGGACGGGAACTAACGCTACAGTTGCATTCACCCAGGTGATTGATACAGTCATCGCCACAGCCCAACAGTTACCAGACTGGGAATATCTAGATTTTGGTGGCGGCTTTGGCTACCCTTATCATCACAACAAAGCAGCCTTTGACTGGGAAATATTTGGGGCTGAATTAACCGAGAGAATTACTCGTTTAGGGCGGGAAATTGATTTGGTAATTGAACCGGGACGAAGTGCGATCGCAGGATGTGCAACTTTGCTTGCTCAAGTTGTTTCTGTAAAATGGCAAGGAGAAAAACAGATTGTTGGAGTTGATACCACCGTTGCTAATCTTTCAGTACCTTCAGTACACGGCGGCTACCGAGAAATTATCACCTGGAAGCAAGTAGATAAATCCTCAATTCCCCACTCTTGTACAGACGCGATTAATCGCGTCTCCCTATTCACAACTGATATTTGTGGTAACACCACATATTCACGAGATTATCTGGGGAAAAATTGCCAACTTCCGGCATTAGAAATTGGCGATATCGTTGCCATTTTAGATGTCGGTGCTTATGGTTATGCAATGTCTTCTCACTTTTTACACCGTCCCAAACCGGCGGAAGTCTTGCTAGAAAATGACAAACATCGCTTGATTCGCCAACGAGAAGACTACAGTGTTTTACTAACAAATCAGATCCTTGATAGTTCCCCCCTTTTTAAGGGGGGTTAGGGGGGATCAAGCCCAATCTCAACCGTATTGACTAACAATTAATAACTAACATAAAACAACCATTATGAAGTGTATTAACTGCGGAACTGACAATAGACTAAAAGACCGGATAGCAAATCAAGGTCGGTGTATAAAATGCAATCATCTCTTTGCCTTTGAACCGACTAGTATGAGTAATGTTCAGATTACCGACCCTTTTTTTGCAAAGGCGATCGCTGATATTTCTGCAAATAATACCTTATTTTTTACACCCAAACAACTGCTGTATTTTCTAGATAATCGTCTAAGGTCAAAGTCAAAGTCAATTTCACGATTTAGTTGGCTATTTCTCTATTTGTTTCTTAATTTATTTACGTCAATATTTATTGTCGTACCACTGATAATAAATTTTATATTTATTTGGAAGTTTTGTAATAATACCATATCAAGTAAACTCAACATTACGAATCGCAAAGACAATGCTAGAAATTTACAAATTATAGGAGGTATTCTTCTTTGTATAGGAATTATCTTCAGTTTCACGCTCAGTCTGAGTTCGAGAACAGTTATTCTCTTTGTTACTATTCTTATTACAGGACTATTCTCGTTATATTTAGGAACTCGACAATTAGGTCGAATTAAATTTTTAACACAAGAATTTTTACTTTCACAATCTCAGTTTCAAGATTGGCTAGCTCGCTGGCAGCAAATAAATGGTTCCATTCTCAAAATTCTTCCTTCACCAAAGCAGGAAAATACACCAGCCACGATTAATCCTGATGTAACTGCTTACAGTTTTGATAGATTAGTCGTTTGTGATACTGCCAGTATTGCTCAACTATTAATCGCTAATAATTTCCACTTTGAAAACAACTGTGCAATCCTCAGCATTACTGGATATCCCCAAAGCATTTTTGACACCACAATGCAAATGCTGCGCCGCAATCCCGATTTAAAAGTCTATGCAGTACATGATTGCAATCCACGAGGAATTGCTTTAGTTCATAATTTGAGAACCAACGCTAATTGGTTTCTCAATAGCGAGATTGTGATTATTGATATCGGACTGACACCACGTCAAATTATCGCTACTAAGCGCGGAATGTTCATTCAATCCTCTCCAGAGTCAACGCAAGCAGCTAAACAATTGCCTGAAGAAATACGTCAAAGTTTATCTGCTGAAGAATTAGCATGGTTAGAATCTGGAAAATTTGTAGAATTGGAATCTTTCACTCCCCAAAGAATAATTAAAGTTCTGCAAAAGGGTATTGCTGGTAGCCAAACTTTAGAAAGTGATGACAGTAGCTTGCTTTTAGTCGGCAATACAGGAAATGATATGTACGTTGTTGAAAGTTTTGGTTAGTATTCTTATTTCAATTGTAGGGGTAATTCATAACTTGCCCCTACACGAATAAAGCTTAGTTTTACATAAAATTTATTTAATTGATTTACAGATTAGATTTATTCAATTTGTTGATTTAACCAAGCTTCTAAATCAGAAATATCTAAGAAGTCTAACAAAGCCTCTCCTAATGCCTCCAATTGTTCAATAGATAATCCTTGAACTCGCTCAATAGTAGATGAATCAATCTCACCAAAACGGCGATTTAGTTGACGTATAATTAAACGTTCTTCGCCTTGCTTATTTCCTTCTTGTATAGCTTGTTCTCGGTCTTGCTGATAAAGTGGTTTTAATCGCATAATTAACTCCCGATCGTCTTCTTCTGAATTTTGATTAACTTGTAAGTTTTGTCGCAAGTTATAAAGTAATTCTAGCGTTGCTCTGCGAAATGGATGATTTAATGGTAGTGCTTCTAATTCATCTATTGCTTGTTTTTGTACTGTTCCTCGACCCAAAATCCTTAACCACAGAGTTTCTTGGGTGCGTGGTAACTGGTGAATCGCAACGATCGCAGTCCGCAAATACTCTGCGATAAAATGTACTCCAGGTAGCCAGTCTACCTTTTGAGTAGCACCAAATCCTGACAAGAGTGTTGTAGATGCTGTTGGGGTGAGTATCCATAATTTAGGAAGTTCTAATTCTGGAATGGAAGTTTTATTACGATTTGCTTGACGTTGTAATCCACCCCTTACTTCTAATAATTTTAACAGGCAATCACAAATTTCTTCTTGTGATGCAGCGTTGCGGAAGGGTTCAAAAATGGCTGCTGTAGCGGCAAACCTTCCTAATAATCCTAGTGTTTCTAAATTCGTGCTTTGTTCTGTTAAAGGAGAAAATAAAACATCGATTTCTCGAACTTCTCCCGCCACACGGCTAGAACCTTGGACTTCTCCATAAGGTTTTAGTAATTCTTCCAAATAATCTTTTGCAAATTGATCATGGATAAATCTAGTCATTCAATCAAAAAAATTTATTTAGCTAATGAATTGGCGATCGCCCTATTTACCTTTACCAGATGTATACTTTGTAATTTATCTTAAACCTCTTTCCATAAGCATTTGAGGTTCGACATTCTCAACATTAGCGATCGCTTCTAACTGAGAAATCCCAGTGATTGCATCAATAATATTACCTGATTTAGCACGCAACCAAGCGGTATGAGGCGCATAAGAAAGGCTTTGAGCTACTTCATAACCTGCTCGATTAATTACCTCGCGTTGCGATTCCACATCAACGCCTTCAGCAAAGCGGATAAAAACCAGTCCAGTTGGTACTGCTAAGGAAGCATTGGATTCTAGCGTATAAACCGGACTCAATAGACTTCTTGCATAAGTCGGGAAAAGGGTAAGGGGGAAGGGGAAAAGGTTCTGTATTGTCTCCTTCCCCTTTAACCTTTTCCCTTTTCTCCCTCTTGCAAAAAGCACTTTTGCAAGAGGTCTAATATACCCTGTTCTGATTGATTGGGTTCGCCTGAAAAAACTGCGTAGGCGTAGCCCGCACTTCGGCTCATTTCGGCTACGCTCAGGACAGGCTCAGTGACACCGTAGACATCGCACCGTCGTTAAAAGTAAGGCATAATACGGTTTTCCCAATTCCCAATTTTCAAAACATTTAGGAGATTAAACAATGGTTCAGGTTCGCTATGGTGGACAGAACGGCCAACAGTATGAATTTGCTATCAGTAACGAATACGTTGTAGTGCGTACCGAAAGCCGCAGCACTTTGGTTGGTGCAAGATCCTTTGAAGTCGCACCTGTATCACCCACGGCTCGTAGCATCCTTAATCAATTTGAGTTAAAAACACGGTTTCGGCAAGCGGGTGTAGAAATTTTACAAGCGAAAGTTCCGAATCAGGGTGTCGCTCTGCGCGATCGCGCTCGTGAAATTCTCAACAATGAGTCTGAAGTCCAATTTGCCGGACGTGTCTTAATCGATCCAGTATCTCAACAACCTGTAATTTACACTGAAAACCTTTTTGTTAAATTTGATAGCGAAGAAGAGTCAAGGGTCTGCCAAGAGGTTTTAAGACGTTACAACTTAACAATTAAACGCCAACTTGAATATGCACGAAATGCTTACTTTGTCAGTGCCCCTGCAAATACTGGTATAGCCGTCTTTGACATCGCCGAGAGACTTCTAAATGAGGAATCAGTTGAACTGTGCCATCCCGAACTAGCGCGTGAGTCACGCCAACGTCAGGTTTTCCCGCAGCAGTGGCACTTAAAGCAAACAACAATTAATGGTAAGACAATTAACGCCCATGCCAACGTTGAAGCAGCTTGGAAGTTGAGCAATGGCACTGGGATAATTATTGCAATTATCGACGATGGTATGGATCTCGATCATGAAGAGTTCCGTTCTTCTGGTAAGATTGTTGCCCCACGAGATGTCACACGTAAAACGAACAATCCCAGACCGGGAAACGATAATAACCACGGTACATCCTGTGCAGGAGTAGCGTGTGCAAACGGTAACTTTGGGGCATCTGGTGTAGCACCGGGGGCAAAACTCATGCCGATTCGTTTAGCTTCAGCGTTGGGATCGCAGGATGAAGCAGATGCTTTTATTTGGGCGGCTCAAAATGGTGCTGATGTTATTTCTTGCAGCTGGGGCCCAGCAGATGGTACTTGGTTTGAGCCAGACGATCCTGTACACAACCAGAAAGTACCTTTGCCTGATTCCACACGGCTGGCTATAGACTTTGCAATCAATAAAGGGCGCAACGGCAAGGGCTGTGTAATTTTATTTGCAGCTGGCAATGGTAACGAAAGCGTCGATAACGACGGCTACGCCAGCTACCAAAAGGTGATTGCAGTGGCAGCTTGTAACGACTACGGCACGAGAAGCGCTTACAGTGACTTTGGTCAGGCGGTTTGGTGCGCCTTCCCCAGCAACAATGGTGATATTTCTCAAACCACTGGAATTTGGACAACCGATCGCTCTGGTGTACTTGGCTATAATTCGGGTAATCGAAATCTGGGTGAGGCTTTAGGCAACTATACGAACGAATTTGGCGGAACTTCCAGTGCTTGTCCAGGTGCAGCAGGTGTAGCAGCCTTGATTCTTGCCAGAAATCCAAATCTGCGTTGGGATGAAGTACGAGACATTTTTAAACGCTCCTGCGATCGCATTGATTCAGCCGGAGGTAAATATGATGCCAATGGTCGCAGTCCTTTCTACGGTTACGGTCGAATCAATGCTCTGAAAGCTGTAGAATTGGCCAAGCCACCGCAAACATCGCCCATCAGCAGATTCCAAGCAGTGCAAGATGTGCCAATTAACGACTTGCAAACATCAACATTATCGGTGGCGATCGCTAATACCACCCTCCTAAAATCCATCAAAGTTAATGTAGATATCGAGCATACTTATATTGGGGATCTGATAGTTACTCTCCTTCCCCCGGTGCAAACAGGCATACTTCCCATAAATCTGCACGATCGCCAGGGTGGAGCTACAGATAATATTAAAACAACTTATGACGAGGTAAACACCCCAAAACTTGCTGCCTTTAAAGGTAAAAGTCCCCAAGGAACCTGGACTCTGGAAGTTGCAGATAAAGCTGAAGGAGATACAGGAAAAATTCGCAGTTTGACTATTGAAATGGGATTTTAGGGATTTCCAACTAAAAAAATATTCCATCGTTGTGTATGTAGAGGAAGCAGAGGAGAAAGAATCTGCCACGATGAAAATGGGATAATTTATTTTCTGGAAGTCCCTTAAACCAATACGTTTGAGTTAGGGAGTGTGAGGGGATGAGGGGGATGAGGGAGATAAAGAGAAGTTGCTGCATTCTTTCCCCATACCCTATGCCCCATGCCCCATGCCCCATGCCCCGTTTCAATTAACTTTGAGTCACAGCCTCTTTCGCCAAGAACTTCTCTAATTCTGTCAGCGCATCAGCATCAACCTTAGTTTGCATTGGACAGAACTTAGGCCCACACATCGAACAAAACTCAGCAGTTTTATAGATATCTGCTGGTAAAGTTTCATCGTGATATTCCTTAGCTCTTTCTGGATCGAGTGATAATTCAAATTGACGGTTCCAATCGAAGTTGTAACGCGCCTTAGAAAGTTCATCATCTCTATCCCTTGCACCAGGGCGATGTCTAGCAATATCAGCTGCATGAGCCGCTATTTTATAGGCAATCAACCCATTTCTGACATCTTCAGCATTTGGTAAACCCAAATGTTCTTTAGGTGTTACATAGCACAGCATTGCAGTACCGTACCATCCAGCCATCGCGGCTCCAATGGCTGAAGTGATATGGTCATAACCAGGAGCAATGTCTGTCACCAATGGCCCTAAAACATAGAAAGGTGCTTCCGAACACTCTTCCATTTGCTTACGGACATTGAACTCAATTTGATCCATTGGCACGTGTCCAGGCCCTTCCACCATCACCTGTACATCATCTTCCCAGGCTTTGCGAGTTAGCTGTCCCAGAGTTTTCAATTCAGCTAATTGTGCTTCATCTGAGGCATCATGGGCGCAGCCAGGACGCAGGGAATCCCCTAAACTGAAGGAGACATCGTACTTCTTGAAAATCTCAACAATGTCTTTGAAGTGGGTATAAAGCGGGTTTTGTTTGTGGTGATGCAACATCCACCGCGCCAAAATACCGCCGCCACGAGAGACAATGCCAGTAATGCGGTTTCTTACCAAAGGTAAATGCTCAATCAAAATCCCAGCGTGGATAGTTTGATAGTCTACTCCCTGCTGGGCGTGCTTTTCGATGATATGGAGAAAATCATCAGCAGTCAGATTCTCAATTGTGCCGTGGACACTTTCTAAAGCTTGGTAAACAGGAACCGTACCAATGGGAATAGGTGAAGCCTTGATAATTGCGGTACGAATTTCGTCCAAATTACCGCCGCCTGTGGACAAATCCATCAGGGTGTCAGCACCGTACTTCACCGCCAGATTCAGTTTATCAACTTCATCCTGAAGATTAGAAGAGTTGGGGGAAGCGCCGATATTAGCATTTACCTTACATTTAGAGGCAATGCCAATAGCCATCGGCTCTAGGTTAGTGTGATTAATATTAGCCGGGATAATCATTCTTCCCCGCGCTACTTCCTCACGAATGAGATCGGCTGGGAGATTTTCCCGTTTGGCGACGTAGTGCATTTCTTCGGTGATAACACCTTGGCGAGCGTAGTGCATTTGAGATACATTAACCTGCCCACGTCGTTTAGCAACCCATTCAGTCCGCATATTGTAATTCCTCAATAAACAGCTTCCCTCCGCTGGTATTACCCAGACTCAGGTGTTAAGGGTGTGATCTCAGCCTGGTTATGTAGGCACCCCTAGCATGGATGTAGTGTATCACCTTCGTTATATCTGGGAGCAAGGGTGTTAACAATTTTATGAGGTAATTACAATTTTGGATTTTAGGGTTTAGGCGCGAATTTCATTTGCACAAGGACGACCCTGTTCAACATCGGTAATATTAGCAAAAGTTGTTTCTGCAATATTGTAGAGAGCTTCTGCTGTAAAAAAGGCTTGATGTCCGGTAATCAGTACATTGGGGAACGTTGTCAGATGCTGGAAAATATCATCTTGAATAATTTCCCCAGACAAATCCTCAAAGAATAATTCCGATTCTTGTTCGTAGACATCTACAGCAAGATAGCCAATTTTACCAGACTTCAATCCCTCAATTACTGCTTGGGTATCAATCAACGCTCCTCGGCTAGTATTAATTAGCATCACACCTGGCTTAATTTTTTCTATAGCCTCAGTATTAATTAAGTGATGGGTTTCAGGAGTTAGGGGGCAATGCAGGGAGATAATATCAGAATTGGCAAATAGCTCAGGTAGTTCTACATACTTTCCACCTAGCGCCTCCAATTCGGGATTGCGATAAACATCATAGGCGAGTAGTTGACAGCCAAACCCTTTCATAATCTGTCCTAAAATCAGACCGATTTTGCCAGTGCCGACAATTCCCACTGTACGCTCATACAAATTAAATCCCAACAGTCCATCTAAAGAAAAATTGCCTTCTCGGACACGGTTGTAGGCACGATGAATTTTGCGATTTAGGCTTAAAATCAATCCTACGGCGTGTTCTGCAACCCCATAAGGTGAATAGGCGGGAACACGCACAACGGTAATTCCTAAGTCTGCCGCGGCTTGTAAGTCTACATTGTTAAACCCTGCACAGCGAAGGACTACTAGACGAGTTCCCCGTGAGGCGAGAAGTTCTAAAGTTGGGGCATCAACCTGATCGTGGACAAATACGCAAACCGCCGGAAATTCGGCAGCCAGGATAGCTGTATCTCGATTTAAACGGGGTTCAAAAAATACTAATTCGTGTTGGATAGGAGAATTTGCAGCTGACAAAAACTGCCGATCGTAGGCTTTTGTACTGAAAACTGCTACTTTCATGCAAAACCTCAGATTTTATGTATGCTGCACGGTCGTTCGAGTACATAATACCTTGACCTTTAGAAAAGCGATGTCTACAACGAGCGTAGCTGGGACATTTTTAATTGCTATCTAGGGACGCAAGGCTTGGGTGATTTACAAGAATAAATATACTGATGCCGTTGGTTTCGGCTACTTCGACTTACCTCGGCTCCGCTCGGCACGAGTCGCTCAGTACAAGTTCGCTCAACCAACTGATAGATCGAGAGTTGAGTGTACCCCTGCTCTTAAGCAAGCTACGCGTAGCGTCTCCAAGAGTTGTCAAAAGTCGCTAGGTATTTTCTTTGTTGAAAATTACCTTGCGCCCCTACCGTACTGCTCCAAATTGCGATGTTTGCCGAATTACTACAGATATGGAATGCCGCACTTCGCTCATATTTCCATCACATTTATTTCTCATAATTTTACCAATCGGCTAATAGTCAATTTTGGCGGAAACAAAATGACAGTAACATCTGAAAAAATCATCCAGCCACGTGAATGGCACAATCTACCGGCATTAAAGGTAGCTCAACATTTAGAGGCAAATCTAGAAACAGGTTTAACTTCAGATGAGGTAGTAAAACGACAAGAACGTTTTGGTGCTAATGAACTTAAGGGCAAACGTGGAACCAGCCCAGTATTAAGATTTTTGTTGCAATTTAACCAACCGTTACTGTACATTTTGCTGATTGCGGGTGCAATTAAAGCCTTAATTGGACAATGGGTAAATGCTTGGGTAATTTGGGGTGTAACCTTAATTAATGCGATTATCGGTTTTATTCAAGAATCGAAAGCTGAAAGTGCGATCGCAGCTTTAGCTTCTTCAGTACAAACTAATGCAACTATCCTTCGCAACGGTCAAAAGATACAAGTTCCTTCAATGGAGTTAGTACCTGGGGATTTGGTACTACTCACTTCTGGCGATAAAGTACCAGCGGATTTGCGTTTGATAAAGTCCCGAAATCTGCAAGTGAATGAATCAGCACTTACGGGTGAGTCAGTCGCTACCGAAAAAAATACCCAGCCATTGAATACAGATACAGCCTTAGCCGAACGCCTCAATATGGCTTATGCTGGTAGCTTTGTAACTTTTGGTACTGGTAGTGGAATTGTGGTGGCCATTGGAGAAGCCACGGAAACCGGGCGCATTTCCCAACTGATTGAGCAAGGAACGAGCCTGAAAACTCCCCTGACTCGAAAATTTGATAAATTTAGCCGCACCCTGCTGTACATCATTCTCGGCATCGCGGCGTTGACATTTGCCGTCGGGTTGGGATACGGCAATACCTGGGCAGAAATGTTTGAAGCGGCTGTTGCTTTTGCTGTGAGTGCGATTCCTGAAGGATTGCCAGCTGTAGTAACTGTGACACTAGCAATCGGGGTTTCGCGGATGGCGCGGCGAAATGCGATCGTTCGGAAATTGCCAGCGGTGGAAACTCTTGGCGGTGCTACAGTCATCTGTTCTGACAAAACTGGGACGCTAACTGAAAACCAGATGACTGTACAAGCAATTTATGTAGGCGGTGAACAATATACGGCCACTGGTACGGGATATGCGCCAGAAGGAGAAATTTTATTAGATGAACAGCCAATAGATTGGCAGAATCTTCCGGCTTTAGCAGAATGTCTCAAAGCCGGTTTGTTATGCAATGACTCGTATCTAGAACAAAAGGAAGGACTATGGCAGGTTTTTGGTGATCCTACAGAGGGAGCATTGATCGCTGTTGCTGATAAAGTTGGACTGAATCGCAGTAACTTAGAAGCCCAAATGCCCAGACTAGATGTTATCCCATTTGAGTCTGAGTTTCAATACATGGCAACTTTGCATGACGATGGGAGTAGAGAAAATTCTTCACGAGTTAAAACTATTTACGTCAAAGGTTCGGTAGAGGCAATTCTGAAACGTTGTCAGCAGATGTTAAATGCTGAGGGAAACCTTACCTTTGTAGATCCAGAAACCATACATCAAGAAGTTGATGTGATGGCGAATCTTGGTTTACGGGTACTAGCTTTTGCGAATAAATCTGTATCCAATGCTCAAGATTCACTCGATCATGCAGATATCGAAAAGAATTTGGTTTTCTTGGGATTGCAAGGGATGATCGATCCGCCCAGAAGTGAGGCTATCAAGGCTGTAGAAGCCTGTCAAAATGCTGGTATTCAAGTCAAAATGATTACAGGCGATCATGCTGTGACTGCAAGAGCGATCGCTCAAAGTATGGGCTTTAATAAAAATGGCGAAGTTCTCGCTTTTACAGGCAGTGAACTGGCGCAAATGGATCAATCAGAACTGGCTACAGCGATAGAAGATGGGGCAGTATTCGCCCGTGTTGCACCAGAACAGAAACTTCGCATCGTTGAAGCCCTGCAAGCTAAAGGAGAGGTTGTTGCCATGACTGGGGATGGTGTTAATGATGCACCAGCCCTAAAACAAGCAGATATTGGTATTGCAATGGGAGGCGCTGGTACAGAGGTAGCCAAAGAAGCCTCAGATATGATTTTGACTGATGATAACTTCGCCTCAATAGAAGCTGCCGTTGAGGAAGGGCGGACTGTTTATCGAAATTTGCTCAAAGCGATCGCCTTTATCCTACCCGTTAATGGTGGCGAATCGATGACGATTTTGATTAGTGTATTATTTGCCAGAGAATTGCCCATTTTATCTTTACAAGTTTTGTGGCTGAATATGGTGAATTCCATTGCCATGACAGTACCCTTAGCCTTTGAGCCAAAGTCTGAACGGGTAATGGAACAATCACCACGCAGCCCCCGCGAACCGTTACTTTCTAAAAGTTTAGTCAAACGGATTATAGCAATTTCTCTCTTTAACTGGATTTTGATTTTTGGTGTATTTGAATGGATACGACAAACTACAGGAAATATCGATTTAGCCCGAACAATGGCAATTCAGGCTTTAGTCGCCGGAAGAATTTTTTATCTTTTAAGTATTAGTCAATTAGGAACGGCTCTAGTTAATACGATTCGGGGAGTCAGACAGACATTTAGTGATGCCTCAGCAATGGGAATTGGTATCGCTACTACAATAGTTTTGCAGATTATTTTTAGTCAGTGGAACTTAATGAATAGCTTATTTTATACTGCTCCACTGAATTTAAATCAATGGTTAATTTGCTTCCTTATAGGATTGCCAATGATTGGAGTATCAATTATAGTAAATCGTTTCGACCCTCTCAACTGATTTACTCTCCTAACCTAATCCCAAATTTACAGCTACATTCTCAGGCACTACTCATAGATAAAGGGTTGTGCCGTTTACTCTAATTACTTGCTTTGCTTCTCACTTACCTATATCAAAGCTATAGAAAACAATGTGAGTGCCAGGAAGAAATTGTTTTAATAATTGTTTATTTAACTTTGCTTTTACCATGAAATATTGGAATATCTAATTTTTATGATGGGTTATATCATGTCCGCATAATTAGTTATGATTCCCAGAGTCATTGCACCCCACCCCCAGCCCCTCCCCGCAAGCGGGGAGGGGAGACAAAGCGCAGCTTTGGCGGGGTGGGGTTCTTGGGGTTTAGTAAGTAATCAAGCGGACATGATATTACAACGGCTGATAATCACAACAATTAATTGCTGCTTTTGTGAAAACCAGAGAAGGATTCACTGCACACTTGAGATAGCTGTTCTTTGAAAAAAAATGGCAATTTTGACAGGGAAAGTCATTTGAATTTTTTATGTCGTAAGTCTGACGCGACAGTTTTATCTTATGAAGAATAACTGTCCCACCCATTACTAACAATATAAAAGGAGCCAAAATTAGAGATGGATCTGAAGTTATGGCAGTAGTTGTATTCTCTCTAATTAAATTTTCGCTATCACCCTTTTCTGTACTCGATATTTCTCTAGATATGTTTGTTGAACTTGAATAAAGTTTTAATTCATCTGGTATATATATATTGAAATTTTTATTGGATTCCATGTTATTTACCTTTGATATAAAATAATTTTTCATATATCCTTTAAATAAATTTAAAGATAGTTGTGAATTAGTTTATTACTGAAACTTTCATACTAATTCTATTTACATTCAATACTGCTAGGTTAAGAATTTTAAACTGGAATTTGGTTTGATAAAAAGGTTACTGAGTTTGGGTTAAAGGTTTTTTCTTTCCCCAAAATCCGACAAGTATTGTATTTACATTAAAAAATCTACAAAAAAAATGTGAGCAGAAAGTGACAGGAAGACAATAACTTTATTTTCACTTCGGGGAGAGGAATGGAAACGGGGGTTTTTAGTATACTTAATTATCTGCTTGTTTTCTTGGCGTTCTTCTCTAACGAGACGCTGCGCGTTGGCGGAAGCCTCTCGTAGAGATGGCGGTTCGGTAATTTTCACAACTCAAATAGGATTGCTGTATGCGATATGGTAAATTTGTATTGATTGATTTTTAATTACTAATACCAATTCTGTATTAAGATGCACATAACAAGCCTTCCCTGTAGTCCGCCCAAGCTAACGGTAAGACACAGGAGGAAATACAACAGGTTTCAAGGAAGGTAAAGAATACAACGATTCGTCTTAAAGACTGATATGAAGTGTGTTTTACTCCTGAATTCTGCTGTATATACAGCTTCACAAAAAACAGTACAACTCAGAAATATGTTTATGAGTAGCTTAATCTTATTATTAATTGGTTTAGCAACTTTTTTCTTAGCTTTCAATACTAAAGACGAAATTAGTCGCATTACTGCTATGATCAGCGGGACAATTCTTCTAATTTGGGGTTTGGCTCTAGCTCCCTTGCAATTTCAATTACTAATTGAGATTGTCTCAGTTTTAGCATCTTTTTCTATTTGTATGCGTTGTTTAGGTTGTGGTTTTAAACGCGATTGATTTTTAACTTGATAACTTATAAGTTTTCTGACATCTTCAAGAGATAAATTAAGTAATTGAGCAATCATGACTTCTAATATATTAACTTCAGTTATTGGCAGTGCAAAATTCAACTTTTTTAGAGGACTATTAGCCGTTCTAACTTCGACAAAGCTAAATCCTTGTTTTTTTTGAATTTCAGCTTTGATTGCTGTCAAATTCAAGGGAATTTGTATTTGTATTTGTTGATTACGTTTTAGTTTTTTAATTTGAGGATACAATCCTAATTTTTGTGCGATCGCTACTTCGGTAAATTTTGAATTAGGAATTTCTAGTTCTAACCTTTTAATGATGGAGTTTGCCGTTTTAATTTGAACTTGAGTAAAGTTTTGTTGTTCCTGTATCTTCAGATCAATTACTGTAAAATTAAGCTTGAGCAAAACCTGTAGTAGTTTATCAGCTTGCAATTTATCTGGCGTTCTGTAAGAGAAACTTAATAATTGCTTTGTTAGGAAATCACTACCAGCCCAAAAGGCAATTCCTACTAATAGCAGAGGTAGAAACAATAGTAAAATTTTTGGACGTAAATCAGGCATATTTTGTAATTTTATAGATAACCCTAAATTTCAATAGTCACGAAGGTATAGCATGGTTTGTAACTACCTGTTGACAGATATACTTTATTCCTGATGAAGAATAATCTGAAAGTTAAAATCTAAAATTAGATAGAAGACATAGAGGTAATTAACATATCTAATTTTAAAAGAGAGTTAATAATTCTCTGGCAAGGCTTCATACCAAAAAGTTTTATGCGGATTTTACTAGTAGAAGATGACTTAGAACAATTAGAACCACTACAAGGTATTCTCTCCGAGGCAGGATATATTGTAGATGCCGCAGAAGACGGGGAAATTGCCCAATGGCTGATTTCGCAAAAAGATTACGATCTATTAATTGTGGACTGGATGTTACCAACAATTAGTGGGTTGGCTTTGTGTCGCCAGTATCGTCTCTCTGGTAAAAATGCACCAGTATTGATGTTAACTGCTAAAGATACCACAGCCGACAAAGTTATGGGTTTAGACGCAGGAGCCGATGATTATTTAGTTAAACCTGCTGACTTGGTAGAACTGTTAGCACGAGTACGTGCTTTGGGGCGAAGAGTTCCTAATTGGCAGGGATATAGTTTACGTATAGCAGATTTACAATTTCATTTAGCTGAATTAAGTGTAGAACGGAGTCAGGTAAAAGTAGAATTATCTCCACGTGAAGGACAATTACTAGAATACCTGATGCGTCATCCCAATCAGGTTTTAACTCGCAACCAGATTGAAGAAGCTTTGTGGGAGTACGGTATGGAACCAGAAAGCAATGCCCTAACTGTGCTAATACGCAAGTTGCGGCAGCGCTTGCAAGTATTGGGTGCAGAAGACTGGATTAGAACAGTTTATGGTATGGGTTATCGCTTAAATCCTCAAGAATAAAAACTGGGAGAGTGAGAAGAATAATAACATTACTAACGATTACTTATGTTTAATCGCAGCCGTCGCAATCTTGCAAGTTGGTTCACGCTAACAATGGGCAGTATTTTAATTGTGTTTGCGGCGGTAGTGTACTACTGGGAAGTCATAGATGAGTTGGAGGAACTAGATCGATTACTTTATAAAAAAACGAGTGTGATGGCAGCTAATGTCAAGTCGGAGCTGCATAATGGCCAGCGACAGGTAGACTTGGAACATGTACCATTGTTGGGAAGTATGGTACAACCATTGCCGGATAGTCAACTAGTGTATGCAAGCTGGTACGATGAGCAAAAGCAGCTGGTACAATTTTTTGGTACGATTCCTAGCGATCGCCTTTCAATCTCAGGTGGGTTTGATACTATCAAGACTGATAGTAAAGTCTGGCTACGTCAGGTAACGTTGCCTGTTTACCAAAATGGTTTATTAATTGGTTATTTGCAGGCAGCGATGCCGATGATAGCTACTGAAAGCGCTTTAGCTGAATTCCGTATGGTTTTGGCTATCTCAGCGCCTATAACTTTAGCTGTAGTTGCCCTCACAGGTTGGTGGTTGGGAGGGCTAGCAATGCAACCAATTCGCCACAATTACCATCATCTGCAAAGGTTTACAGCTGATGCTTCCCACGAATTGCGATCGCCTCTGACAGCAATTATTAGTAATGCTCAGTACGGCTTTTTATCTAAATCTACCGATTTGGAGATGCAACGTCAGCGCTTCCAAAAGATTTTTGATATCGCTAAGTCAATGAGTATTCTAGTAAATAATCTGCTGTTTCTGGCACGTTCTCAAGGACAATTACCGACTGAATCATTACAAGTAATTGACTTAAATAATTTGCTTGCGCAGATAACAGATGATTATGCCACTCAACCAGATGCACAACATCTTAGTTTAGTTTGCAAACTACCAAATAATAATATAACGGTGCTTGGCGATGCCGACTTGCTCCGTCAAGTAGTTATAAATTTACTTAATAATGCTTGTAAATATACTCCTACTGGTGGCCAAGTTCAATTGCAATTATTTACCCAATCACATTGGGGTGTAATTCAAATTATAGACAATGGTATTGGGATTCCTGAAGCTGATTTGCCATATATTTTTGAACGATTTTATCGAGTGGATAAAAAGCGATCGCGTCAAACTGGAGGATTTGGTTTAGGGTTAGCTATTGTCCAACAAATAGTTGAATCTCATGGTGGTAAAATTACTATTAAGAGTGTATTCCAAGAAGGTACAATTTTACAAATTGCTTTGCCTCTAAAGTAAGATTTATAAATTCTGCTTCTATTGTTAAAAGAGAATTCAGAAGTCCAATGCGCCATGCCCAATCATTACCGATATATTATTTTTTACAAACCCTATGGCGTTCTCAGCCAGTTTACAAAAGATGCCCCCACACATAGCACCCTAAAAGATTATATTGATGTGTCTGATGTGTATCCTGTGGGACGCTTGGACTGGGATAGTGAAGGATTGCTGCTGTTAACAAATGATGGACAATTGCAACATCGCCTCGCCCATCCGCGTTTTGGTCATAAACGTACTTACTGGGTACAGGTAGAGCGAATTCCAGATGCAGAGGCTATCAAAAGGTTGCAAACAGGTGTGGAAATTCAAGATTACCGCACTCAACCAGCAGAAGTTGAGCTTCTATCAGAAGAACCACAGTTACCCGAACGCACTCCACCAATTAGATTTCGTAAAAATGTACCGACAGCTTGGCTGGAAATGACTTTAACAGAGGGAAAAAACCGCCAAGTAAGGCGCATGACTGCGGCTGTTGGGTTTCCGACTTTGCGACTGGTTAGAGTTAGCATCGCTCACCTACAATTAGATGACCTACAATTGGGTCAATGGCGTGACCTCACCGCTTCTGAACTCGATAATTTTAGTAAATCGAAAAGTTTTCCCTCAAAAGCCAATGCCCAATAACACAATACGCTTGGGTTAAGCCTAGCAGTCTTTGTCAAAGTCATTTTTTTTACGAACCGCAGAGGCGCAGAGGACGCAGAGAAAAGAAAGAGAAGGAAAAAATTGCTTAGGGAACTTCAAGAAATAAATTATCCAATATTGTGGGGTGGGCATCTTGCCCGCCATATCAACTGGGCGGGCGAGACGCCCACCCCACAGGAGTTAATTGGATATTTTTTTATTTAGAAGTCCCTTAACAGGAAGTCGAGTTTCTACGTTGACTTGCCATTAATATGCTAAAGATTTCCAACATTACTAAATTTCTTTATAGCGCGAATTACTAGCCAAGTTCCTCCAGAGGAGATCAATAACAACGGTGTTAACCAATCACCCCAACGCACATATAAAGTTTGTGTCTGTCGCCGATAAATTGTTTCAGCATGAGTTTCGTAGGTATTATATCCAGACATCCATAAGGTTCTGCCATGAGGATCTACAAAGGCTGAATATCCGGTATTAGTTGCCCGTGCTGACCATCTATCAGTTTCAATTGCCCGCATGATATCCTGTGCATGATGCTGGAATGGCATGGATGCAGTGTAATGGGCATCGTTAGAAGAACTGAGAATAAACTGCCCACCCGCCGCCGCTTGACGGCGAAATTGTTCGGGAAAAGCAGATTCATAACATATACTAGCGATCGCGCGACCAAAAGGAGTGTCAAATAGCTGATTTGCTGAGCCAGCAACTTGGTGTGCATCCAAAGGCGACAAGCGCTGAACTAGTCCACCTAAAATCCCTTCAAAGGGAATATATTCTCCCAGAGGTACTAGTTTGGACTTATCGTAGCGGCTGACAATTTCACCTTTACTGTTGAAAGTAAACAAACTAATTGTATAACTATCTCCCCGTTCGCCAAAAGCCCCAATCCAAGCAACTACGCCTTTTTCTTTCACTGCTGCGACTAAAGCAGTTTGCATCAAGTTACGCTGGAAAATAGGTAAGGCTCCTTCTGGGGTCAGGACTGCATCTACACCTTGATTTGCTAAAGTTAGATATCCATTGGTGTAATTTTCTTGGGCGCGACGAAACCCTTCGGAACTTCGTAAAAGTCGGTTCGGGATATTACCCTGAATAATCCCCACTTTTAAAGCCGCTTCTGGGGGTTGAGCGATGGGGCGGCTGTATAAGATAAAACCAATCAAGTGTAAGGTAATTAATAGTCCTGTGGCGATAACCCAGTATTTATTAACGAACCGCAGAGGCGCGGAGGACACAGAGGAAATTCTCTCTGCCTCTCTGCGGTTCATCCATCCTTCAGCAATTAAACCATTAATGGCAACGATCGCTGCTGTCACAGTATTAGACCCAGACAGTTGACCCAGATGTACAATTACGAGATTATGCGGGCTTTGTGTGTACGCAAGAGAACTCCACCACAGAGGGCCAGCACTCCACAGACTTTCTAAACCGCACCAAACGGCTGTACCAATTAGTATACGTAGCCACGGTTTTTGTCCGGCTAGGCGAACCATCACAGCCGCCCAAATAGTAAGGAATACCCCTCCCAAGAAGCTGATAAATCCCCAACAAAAAATCGTAATTGCCAAACTTGGCAACCAAGGAACGCCCAACCATGTCATCGGATGAATTCCGGTAATCCAGAATAGGGCGACACCGTGAAAACCAATACCCCATAGGAAAGCCGGGGGGAATTTGTTTTTACCTTTGGCTGAAGTGACAACTAGCACCCATAAGGGAACTATGGCAATCCAAGCCAAGAACCATGCACCTACTGGGGCTACGGTTAGCCCCATTAAAATGCCGCTAGCGAATGCAATCAAATAGGGGAGTAAGGCGATTAACCTCTCCCCCTGCTTTTTATTCTGCTTCTTCTGCATCGACAGCATCAGGTGGAACTATTGCTACTCCGGTAATAGCGTCATCTTCGTCTAAACGCTGCACTCTGACTCCAGTTGCCGATCGCGATTGGATAGAAATCGCATTCACCGCTTGACGGATGATAATACCGCGATTTGTCACCATCATGATTTCATCATCATCGTTGTTCACAATGCGTAGGGTTGCCAACTTGTCCTTGGTTTTGCGGTTTTTGAACTTGGTTGCCATTAAACCCTGACCAGCACGATTTTGCAGCCTGAATTGAGCAACTGGTACGCGCTTACCATATCCACCCATTGTAATTACCAACACCCAAGGGCCAACTACGCCACTGCTAGGCACTTCTGCGGACTCTTCAGTAATTTCGGTAATTTCGATATCTTCTGTTTCGATTGTTTCGATATCTTCAATTTCTGCTTCTGTAACATCCAAAGTTTCCAGAATTGCTGCGGGCAGAATATCCATACCCACCAGCTCATCTTTATTCTTAAGTTTCATGGCTTTCACCCCACGAGTCGCCCTACTTAAAGGACGCAGTTGTTCGTGGTTGCACCGGAAGTTAATCGCCATCCCGTTACGAGAACCAATGATTACGCTGTCCTCAACTCTAGCGCGTCGCACCCAGCGGAGTTGGTCGCCTTCTTCTAAGGAAATGGCAATCAAGCCATTGGCGCGAATGTGACTAAAGGCTGCCAATTCGGTTTTCTTGATATTGCCGCCCTTAGTGAGCATGACCAGATATTCTTCGCTGCTAAACTCGTCAACGGGTACAATTGAGGTGATTTTTTCCTCTTTGGGAATCGGTAACATCTGGACGATTGGTGTGCCGCGACTGGTACGCGAACTCGCTGGGATTTGATAGGCTCTCAGGCAATAAACAACACCACGCTCACTAAAGAATAAAATACTGTCGTGATCGCAGCAAGTTAAGAAATGCTCAATGGTATCATCATCTTTCACCTTGGCTGCGGCTTTGCCTCTGGTAGCACGGCTTTGGGCTTCAAAGGTGTTAACTGGCATTCGTTTGATGTAGCCTTGCTCTGTCACCAGAATTATCGCTTTTTCATTGGCAATCAGGTCGCGATCGTCTAATTCCCCTTCCCCTGGTAAAATTATCGTGCGGCGGGGTGTGGCGAAGTTAGTTTTGAGTTGCCCGACTTCAGTTTCAATGATTTCTAGCACTCTCTCCCGACGTGCCAAAATATCTTGCAAGTCGGTAATCTTCGCTTGTAATTCCTCGTGTTCCAAACGAATTTTGTCTGCTTCTAAGGCAGTCAAGCGCCGCAATTGCATTTGCAAAATCGCATCTGCTTGCACTTCTGAAAGTCCGTAAGTTGTGATCAACTCACCTTTAGCTGTAGGTGCATCGGGAGCATGACGAATCAAGACGATAATTGGATCTAACTGGGCTAAGGCAATTAATAACCCTTGCAATAGATGGTCGCGTTCTTCGGCTTTCCGCAGTTCGTAGCGGGTGCGTCTGGCAATGGATTCGATACGGAAATCCAAGAAGACGGTTAAAAACTGCTTGAGGGTGAGTACTTGGGGTTCGCTATTCACCAACGCCAGCATATTCGCGCCGAAGTTGGCTTGTAGCGGCGTTTGCTTGTAAAGGTTGTTTAAAACGACGCGAGGGTAAGCATCACGCTTGAGTTCGATGACAACTCTCATCCCGTCGCGATCGCTTTCATCCCGGATATCTGCAATCCCTTCTAGACGCTTCTCGTTCACCATTTCGGCGATTTTTTCAATCAGCGCCGCTTTGTTGGTTTGATAGGGCAATTCGGTGATGATAATTGCTTCTCTATCTGGGCGTCCCCGTTGTTCAACGGTTTCAATGTTGGCGACACCACGCATAGTGATGGAACCACGCCCGGTAGTATAAGCTTCTCGAATGGCTGATGTTCCCAAAATCTGCGCCCCAGTCGGAAAGTCTGGGCCGTGGACATACTGCATTAATTCGAGATCGGTGATTTCTGGATTGTGGATTACAGCCACCAAAGCATCGATCAATTCGCCCAAATTGTGGGGGGGAATGTTGGTGGCCATGCCCA
This sequence comes from Nostoc sp. EspVER01, assembly GCF_034530635.1. Taxonomy (NCBI): domain Bacteria; kingdom Bacillati; phylum Cyanobacteriota; class Cyanophyceae; order Nostocales; family Nostocaceae; genus Nostoc; species Nostoc sp. EspVER01. The sequence goes on along the minus strand of NZ_JAVRCS010000009.1, from coordinate 20,536 downwards.
CGGCAATCCCAGAGGAACCGTTAAGTAGTAACTGGGGAATCCGTGCTGGTAAAACTGTGGGTTCTTGCTGGGAACCGTCGAAGTTATCGGCAAAGTCTACGGTTTCATACTCAATGTCGTGGAGTAAACCAGCGCTAGTTAAAGCTTGCAAGCGGCATTCAGTGTACCGCATGGCGGCTGGCGGATCGTTGTCTACCGAACCAAAGTTACCATGTCCGTTAACTAGGGGCGATCGCATGGAAAAATCCTGCGCCATCCGCACCAAGGCATCATATACTGCTGTGTCACCGTGGGGGTGATATTTACCCAATACTTCACCCACTACACGGGCGCATTTCTTAAAGGGGCGATCGTGGAGCAGACCTAGCTCGTGCATTGCGTAGAGAATGCGACGATGCACAGGTTTTAGACCATCCCTGGCATCTGGCAACGCCCGACCCACTATCACGCTCATGGCGTATTCCAGATAAGACTGCGACATTTCGGTTCGCAAGTCAATCGGGATAATCCTCTCCTGTGAGGTTGTCATAACCTAAAAATCTCCAAAAATCGTAGATTTTAGCTTGTTTACTCAACAAAGCGCAAAATTATTCTAAATTGCTCTTGAATAATTGCTATAATTTGATACAATCTTAGCATATATTGCTTTTTATTGCCTGGGCAGCTAACTCAGGCAATTGTTCAATCTGTAGCTTCTCTCTGGGATTTGAGTTGAGATGCGATCAGGGGAACTTTAGGGGCAAGAAAAAATCCCACCAAACTGGCAAAAAGGATTGGCGTAAAGGGACTTAAGTTAGTCAGTTTTGACAGTAGCAAAGTCGTACTTATCGGTGTGCGCGTTACGGCTGCGTTGACAGCCGCCATTGTACAAATCATCGCAAGGGCAGGATCGAGTCCCGGAACTAAGATTGCTACTGCTTTACCAATGCAAGCACCAGTGAAAAATAGGGGAATGATGAATCCACCGCGCCACCCACCTGTTACCGTAATGCTAATGGCAGCCATTTTCCCAAGAGCTAGAGTTAAGAGAAAAACAGCACCAAAGTTAGCAATCAAGACTGAATCTAACTCTTCATGTCCAAAATAACGGGTGAGGGGTAATAATACTGCTAAAATGCCAAGTCCCACTCCTGCTAGTGTTGTACGTACATAAATGGGAACAGAAGTTGGTGAAACGGCTTGCCAAAAGGCATCGCAGCCGCGAAAAATGCCCATAAAAATCCATCCCGCTACAGCCCCGATAATTCCAAATGCGATCGCGATCGCAAAATCATCAATCCTTTCTAAGTGATACTGAGGAAAATGCCAAGTAGGGGCAATACCCAAATGTGTAATTGCTGCAAACACCAGATAGCTAGCGCAACTCGAAACAATGGCTGGCATTAAGGCTTCGTAATATTCCACAATATGCTCGTGGTGCAAAATCTCCAAAGCGAACATCGCACCGCCAAGAGGTGCGCCAAATAAGGCAGTGAAGCCAGCCGCCATTGCTGCTAAACTCATGGTTCTGAGGTCTTCACCTTGGAGTTTTAAGCGATCGGCAATCCAAGTACCAAAAGAACCTGTTACCTGTACCAGTGGCGCTTCTGGCCCAGCACTACCGCCTGCCGAGATGCTGACTAGAGAAGCAAGAATCATGGAAGGATTTTTGCGAACATCTAGGCGTCCGCCACGAAAATGAATATTATCAACAATCACAGCGATTTCACCGGGATTTCCTAAAAAATGAATCACCAGACCGATAATTAAACCGCTAAGTGGCATCACTATCAGGAGGCTAAAACCCTCAAATCGCTGGAGTCTGTGAGTTAAAAACTCTAGAATATTCCAGTACAACGCTGCAAACAGACCACCAGCAGTCCCCACGACTATCCAGCGGATAACCCACTGCGAAATCATTAGGGGATTACGCTTTACCAGTCCAAAAAGTTGAGCAAATGTCCAGCGTTGAGTTTGATTGTTGGCGGGGGGCTTGTTTGGTAACACTGCTTATTTCCTATTTGTGAAACCTAGAGTACTGAATATTTACGTTTTTTATGGTAAGGGCTATTTAGTTTAGTGAATCATTTTTGGTCTACAAAGAGCGATATTTTTGACGGGCTATAAAAAAGGGCGTACATCTGTACGCCCCTAAAATATTTATCTGCTTAGGCGTAGCCCGCCCTTCTCTACGAGAGGCTGCACTTCGACTACGCTCAGTTACCACGCCTTCGACTACGCTCTGTTACCACGCCTTCGACTACGCGGTAGTTGAGCGCAGTCGAAACTCAGTACAAGTGACTAATGACAAATAACAAATTAATAAGCTTTTGTTGGCAGTTGTTGCTCTAATTTCAACAATGCTGCAACTCGCATTTCTGTAGCTGGGTGACTGGAAAATAAGTTACCCAAAAACTGTCCAGAGATGGAATTGATAATTAATAACGGCTCATAAGCTGGATTAGCATTTAAAGGCATCTGCTTTGCTGAGGCTTCTAAGCGTTGCAATGCCCTAGCTAAGGCGCGGGGATTACCAGTTAATTTAGCAGAACCTGCATCAGCAGAGAATTCTCGTGTGCGCGAAATTGCTAGCTGAATGATTGTCGCAGCTATCGGCGCAAGCATGACTGTTAATAAAACTCCTAAAGGATTTCCACCTCTGTTGTCATCTCGCGAACCACCACCAAACCATAGGCTGTAACTAACCATTTGGGCTAGGAATGAGATCGCACCAGCCACAGTCGCAGCAACGGCTTGTGTGAGGGTGTCACGATTAATAATATGGGTTAGCTCGTGGGCGATAACACCTTCGAGTTCATCGTCTGGCAATATATTTAGAATACCTTCGGTGACAGCCACAGCAGCGTGTTCTGGATCGCGCCCTGTAGCGAAGGCGTTAGCGCCAAGGCTTGGAACGATGTAAACTCTAGGCATGGGAATGTTAGCGCGATCGCTCAATCTCTGCACCATCTGATAAAGTCCTGGTGCTTCCCTTTCACTTACTGGCTGTGCTTGGTATACTGCTAGGGCAATTTTATCTGATTGATACCAAGAAAACAGATTGGTTGCTGCTGCCAAGCCAATCCCGATAATCAAACCACCAGAACCGCCAATTACCCAGTAACTAATTGCAATCAAAAGACCACTTAGTGCAGCAAGCATTGCAGCCGTTTTTAATTGATTTGTCATATTTTTGCTCTCCTGCTAATGCTGTGTAAATTTTTCAGAAAACAGCATTACTTCAGCTACATTTTGATTTTACCCAGCTAAACTTAGATATATGGTACAGAAAACCTATCAGATAAGTACGGTTTTCCTACTTAAGTTTTAGTCATATAATTAATATTTATAAATACTAAAAACGCATCTATCTATAGGAATAAATTATTTATCTAGGCAGAAATTACAAGGGCGATACTGAGGTGTTGCCTATGCCTATGCAATTATTTAAGATCCATTTACTTATAAAGATTCTGAGTCTATTCCTTGTGCTTGATATATTTGTTGGGAAAATAGCTGAAAATCTAATTCGCACGCCTTTAAAGTTTCAGTGGCTTGTGAGTATTTTGGGGCATCAAACAAATCGCGATCGCGAATTTTTGGCAACCAAGAACGCAGTTTCGTTAGTTCCGCCTCATTCTCTTCTAATTCTGCAAAAGTGAGGTTACTTATTTTCCGTTCCTCGCTCAATTCGCTATGTAAATCTCGACATTGCCCCAAAAACTCTTGATATTCTTGGTCTGACTGCTGTTGGAAGCGCTCTACCAACATAGCATTTTGCTCAGGTTCATCAATCCAAATGGTGAATAAATCTGCTTCACCGCCACCTGCTGTAATGTCCGCTTTCAATTCTTTTAAATGGCTCTGCAAGTCTTCTCGCTGTGGTAGCAAGCACACCGACTGCTGTAAATAAAGTGCGCCCAATCCCTTAAGTTTACGCCATACATACACCCGCTGCGTCGAAGGCTGTGCAGGTACTTTGTACACCAATAGATTCCAAGATTGTCTATCCATAGAGATATTGTAACAAGTGTTGCATTGAATTTAATTTATTGTTAGGTTAACTAATGAAACATTTGTTGCATTGCAAGTAAATATGCGGCTACAAAATAAATTTGTTCAGAAAATTCCTCAGACTGTTTGGGTTTTGGGGTTTGTCAGTTTACTGACAGATATTAGTTCCGAGATGATTAATTCTCTGTTGCCCTTATTTCTAGTGTCAGTTTTAGGGGCGAATATTTTGACAGTGGGCATTATTGAAGGTATTGCAGAAGCAACAGCTTCAATTTTAAAAATCTTTTCGGGAGTATTGAGTGATTACTTAGGACATCGTAAAGGATTAGCGGTGTTTGGGTATGGATTGTCAACCTTTGTAAAACCTTTATTTGCTGTAGCTACCAGCCCAACTGGAGTATTAATAGCTCGATTTGGCGATCGCATTGGCAAAGGTATCCGGGTAGCACCCCGTGATGCTTTGGTTGCTGATTCCACTAATCCAGAGGTACGCGGTGCAGCTTATGGATTGCGTCAATCTCTCGATACTATCGGAGCATTTTTAGGGCCTTTGGCAGCATTTGCCCTGATGGCTGCTTCCCAAAACAACTTCCGCCTGATTTTTTGGCTAGCACTCATCCCTGGATTCTTCGCAGTGGCTTTATTAGCAGTGGGAGTGAGTGAACCAAAAACAAGTGAAATTCAAGGGAACCGAAGCAACCCTCTTCAATGGGAAGCTTTACGCAGTTTGGGTAAAGGATACTGGGTACTTGTAGCAGTGGCGCTGTTATTCAATTTAGGCAACTCCAGTAATGCTTTTTTGTTGTTGCGAGCCGAGCAAACAGGTATTTCAGCCTCACTCATCCCATTGACATTAATGATGATGAACATCACCTACTCATTCAGTGCCTACCCAATAGGAATACTTTCCGATCGCGTGGGTAAATTTGGGTTACTAGTAGGCGGATTTCTCCTATACGCCCTGGTGTATCTGGGTTTTGCTTTCGTGCAGACATCTTGGCAAGTCTGGGGATTGTTTGCCCTTTATGGTTTGCATTTGGGTATGAGTAAAGGATTGCTATTGGCGCTAGTGGCAAATAGTATCCCTGCAAATCTGCGCGGTACTGCTTTTGGATTCCTGAATTTGGCTGTAGGATTAGCGCTTTTACCCGCCAGTCTGCTAGCTGGTGGATTGTGGCAAACATTGGGAGCAGAGGCAACATTTATAACTGGAAGCTTATTTGCGATCGCTGCTGTCTTATTATTAGTAATTAATAGAAGAAAATATTTGCAAATCCAAGTAGGACTTACGTAAAATATCTTTCAAACTCTCATTTTTCTGTGTCCTCTGCGGTTCGTTATTCTAATAAGTTTTTAATTCTCAACGAATGATTTCAACCGGGCTGTAACTCTTAATTTACTAAGTCTTCTTACTAGTAAAAGAGCTTGTTGTTTATATAATGCTGTTGGTAGCAGTCCAGGCAAATTATGCATCAACTCTCTAGCAGTGCCGATGTTACATCCCGATATTATACTGATTTCATTTGCACCATCAAAAATAGCATCTTGAGCTAAAACTTTCTCAATCTGTACTTGCCAATTTCGAGGAAACATTTCACCTCGTTCAATTCGCTGGAGGCTATGACTATTTGCCAGAACAATCAGGCGATCGCCAACAGCAAGTTGTGTATGATCAGAAGGCATGAACTTAACAGGCGATCGCTTGAGACTTTGGTATAAAATTGGTACAACTCCATAACCATAGGCAACCTCAGCCAATAGTAATCCATTTAGTGTATCTCCAGCTTCAATTATGTACTCTACTACCAAAATAGTTTGAGTATCGAAGTTAAATAAGCTGAGAATATTTTCTCCAAAAGCCGCAGCAGCAAATACTTCTGCTGAAATAGCAGAGGTACAAATAACTTGAGCATAAGGAAACAATCGTGCGACATTATCACGAAAATATCGGTCATAAGTCCGAATAACCACACGAGTTTTAGGACTTTTAGCGTATGCCATCAAAGCTATTTCCAAATTTTCCATGTCATCGTCTGTAACTACAACGACACTTTTACTGTGAGCGAGATTTACCTTATCTAAAGCATCGGCAATATTATCAATAATCAGTGGTATTTTGTTGAGAAAATCGGCATTGAGTGCTGTGCTACTAATACCCACCACAGGCTGCTTGAATTCTTGTAACAAAGCCGCGACTCGCTGACCGACTCGATTTAATCCAATAAGTACAACATGGTCTTTTTGGGGTATTGATGGCTGGTAATTATTAAAAAACTGGAACCTTGAACTTAACAGAGTATCAGTTAGCAACGCATATAAAACCCCAACAAAACCTATACCAGTTACAGTTAGCGCGAGGCTAAACAATCGCAACCATCCTGGCATATTTTCAGCTGGCTCTGGTGGCGTTTTAAAATTAACACCACCAAAGACATCTCCATATCCTCCCAAAAGCAAGACAGCAATAGCATAAAATGCTTCTATTATGTTACTTTCAGGATAATTTAAGATATAAATAATTGTTCCAAAACACCAAAGAAAAAGTACTGTAATTCCACAAATAATTGCCACCCGCAAACTCTGATAACGAGAGAATGTCCGCGAGAGATATACTATTTTATTTTTTAAATTTTTCCAGGTTCTACCTAATACAATCTCTTGCCATAACTGCTGCCAGTTATGTTGACGCACAGTAGCAATTTGTTTTAAACTTTTAAGCTGCTCTGTAACTTCAATATAAATAATCGTATCACCTGGTTTTAATGTCGCTTCTGGTTCCCAATGATGAAATTCTTTAGGCAAAGGAGATGAATCATTAGCGTAATTTAAAACCCGACGATATAAAGTATTTAATTCATGTATATGCCATTTATTAGCCCAGTTATCACTTATTTTTATCTGACGCTTTACTACCCGAAATTGACGTTCTTCCAGTTGGAAATATCCAAGATTGTCATCTCCAAGGGCTGCCAGAGCAAAGCCAGAAGCGGAAATTTGATTCGGCTCAAAAGCAATAAAATTACCAAGGGTCTGACTTAACAGTTCATTGAGATTTTGTTTATCAGAACGTACAACCAGGCGAATTTGAGGATTTAAAAGCCTTGCCGCAAAGGCAGCTTCTATATTTACCCGTTCATTGCTAGTGACTAAAAGTACAGTTCGACACCGAGAAATATTTGCCTGTTCTAAAACACTGCTCTGACGACAATCTCCGATGAATAAGTTTTCTAATAAACTTAATAAATTTGGTATTTCCAAATATTGGGGTTGTTCTTGATCAATAGCATTGACAACAGCACCATACTCTTTTAGAACTGCAACGCAATGCTGACCCAAACTTCCTAGCCCACAAACTAAAAACTGATCTAGTTTTGTCTGAGAATCTTCAACAGGCTGGTAATTACTTTCTGATGATGGCAGCATATAATACCGCCAATGATACACATTATTTAACTAATATTATTTATATCGTAGAATACCAAAGATATTGACTCACAGCAAAAATGGTATTATTAATTTAATGAAAAACTATCAATGGTGATGGAGCTCGCCAAAACCGCCTTTCCAAACGGATAAATTCTGATATGGAAGGCTGATGGCTCCTACTTTCTTCGCTAACTGCGGGAGAGTAGGGCTTGGCTAAAAGCATTACCTGACTCCCCTGTAGAAAGTGTAAATCTACAAATCGCGCCTCAAGGAGTCATGGAATGCTAGCCAGTGTATTGTGGATTTTAATGATGGGCTTTTTTGCCGGTCAACTTGCCCGTCGTTTAGGTGCTCCGCCTTTAATTGGGATGATTTTAGTGGGGATTATTCTCGGCCCCCAAGTTCGGAATGTCATCAGTGAAGATGTGCTGGGTGCTGCTGATGAGTTAAGAACCTTGGCGGTAATGATTATTCTGATGAAAGCCGGACTGGGCTTAGATAGAGAAAAACTGGCTCAACAGGGAACTGTGGCGCTACGCTTGGGATTTTTGCCAGCAGCAACAGAAGCGATCGCGATCGCAATTACCGCTATGATAATTTTTAAATTTGACTTTCCCACTGGATTACTTCTGGGTTGTGTGATTGGCGCTGAATCTCCGGCTGTAATTGTCCCAGGAATGCTCAGGTTGAAAAGTTTAGGTTGGGGTGTCACAAAAGGAATTCCCGATGCAATTTTGACTGGTAGTGCTTTATCTGATGTGCTGCTATTACTAGTTTTTAGCCTACTGCTAAGTTTCTTAGGTGACGGAGGTGTTGAGCAGATTACCCTACCTGGGGGATTTACTTTGACTGCTCTGCAATTGCTGCCGTTCCAAATTATCATGCAAATATTGCTGGGAGTTTTGTTTGGCTATTTAGCAGCCCGTTTATTAGTTTTACTATTAACCAAACAAAACTGGACTCAGAATGCCGTTCAAGATACTGTGATTGCTGCCAGTTTAGCTTTATTCCTGGTCATTGTTGCTCATGCTTTGCCTTACTTTTCTGGTTATTTAGCAGCAATGGCGATGGGGTTTTTCTTAATTGAATTAGATGCTCCCTTAGCCCGAAGATTACGCGGCGGATTTGACACTTTATGGATAGTCGCGGAGATTTTTTTGTTTGTTTTGTTAGGGGCAACTATTCAACTGCAAGTATTAGAAAAGATTCTGTTACCTGGCATTTTAATTCTAGTAATTGGTTTACTAATTGGTAGGATGTTGGGCTGGTATCTTTCAACCTTGGGTAGTAATTGGAATTGGCGAGAAAGATTATTTCTGCTACCAGGAAACTCAGCAAAAGCTACAGTCCAAGCTGCCATTGGGGCAATACCCCTCTCCCAAGGAATTGCCGGAGGTGAGATAATTTTAGCGATCGCAGCTCTATCAATTTTAATCACAGCACCATTAGGCGCTTGGGCAACTATGACCTTTGCGCCGAAATTGCTTACCAAAGGCGAAGTTGACCCCACCAAGGTAACAGTTGCTACTCGTACAGTATTGCTGGCAGCCGTAGATACATCGAGTTTAGCCACAGAAGTTTTAACCAAAGTCGCAGATTTAGCACGTCGCAGCAACGGGGAAGCGATCGTTTTGCATGTAGTTAACACTTCAAACCAGCAAGATATCGAACAAATAAAAGAACAAAGCAAACAGTTGTTATCTGATATCAGGTATGAATTTTTGACTGTTACAGGCGCGATTCCAGAAGAGATTATTCGCATTGCCGAGGAGTATCGTGTCACTGCGATCGTGATGGGAAAACGCGGACATCAACCTTGGGAAAAAGTGCTTATTGGCTCAGTATCACAAGCAGTCTTAGAAGCCAGCCCAATACCTGTAATCTTGCTAGAAAATCTTCAGCATAATGAAATTTTGGATTTTAGATTTTAGATTGAAAGAGAAATCTAAAATAAAGTAATTTCGGGATTCTACTTTAATTACGATTTTTTTTATGAAAAAACTACGTCAATTTGAACCTTTTATTGCCTTACCCCACCTAATCAAATGGCTGCCAATTTCTGCTGTAGTTGGCATTCTGGCTGGAACTGCTTCTGCGGCTCTTTTAGCATCATTGGAATGGGCAACTGATTGGCGAGAATCACATCGCTGGATTATCGCCTTCCTTCCCCTTGGCGGCTTCTTAAGTGGTTGGATTTATCATCGATTTGGTCGGACTGTAGAAGCTGGAAATAACCTTTTACTTGAAGAAATTCATAATCCCAAAAAAGTTATTCCCTTCCGCATGGCTCCTCTTGTGTTACTAGGAACAGACCTCACCCATTTTTTTGGTGGTTCAGCCGGTCGTGAAGGTACAGCATTACAAATGGGTGCTTCTTTGGCAGATCAGGTAACTAAAATACTGCATTTTAAAGGGGCTAATCGGCGAATTTTATTAACAGCAGGTATAAGTGGAGGATTCGCTTCAGTGTTCGGTACTCCCTTAGCTGGAACCGTATTTGGTCTGGAAGTTTTAGCAATTGGTAGGATTCATTATGATGCTCTTTTTCCTTCTTTGATTGCTGCGATCGTTGGAAATCAAGTCACCTTACTATTAGGTTTACATCATACAGCATATCGGCACGCTCCCTCTATACCGACGCTCACACTCTGGGGACTGATTTCTGCCATTATTGCAGGTGCAATTTTTGGAATTGTAGCGAGATTCTTTGCTAAAGTAACTCACCAAATAAGTAACTTGTTTAAAACCAAGATATCTTATCCTCCAATGCGTCCTTTAATAGGTGGTGCGATAATAGCAGCAATTGTTGGGTTGAGTGGAACAACCAAATACATTGGGCTTGGTATTCCAACAATCGTTGATTCTTTCTATACTCAGCTACCTCCTTGGGATTTTGCAGCCAAATTAGGCTTGACTGCTTTAACTTTAGGTGCAGGTTTTAAGGGTGGAGAAGTGACACCTTTGTTTTTTATTGGTGCAACTTTAGGTAATGCTTTGTCGTTGCTTTTAGCATTACCTGCACCACTGTTAGCAGGAATGGGATTTGTGGGTGTGTTTGCGGGTGCAGCAAATACACCTTTGGCATCAACCTTAATGGGAATTGAATTATTTGGTCTGGAATCGGGGGTATTTATTGCTATTGGCTGTGTAGTGAGCTATTTATTTTCCGGTCATTCTGGAATTTATTCTGCACAGCGTATTGGGTTGAGCAAATACTCTGCTGTATATTTAGAAGAAGGGGTGACTTTGGCTAATTATGGGCAACCGAAAATTGATTTACCTGATGATAGTGAAGAAGGAGGAAGTAATGCTCAGGAATAATTTATTGATGCATGAATGGATAATTGGGAAAGTGTATAGTTTACCGTTGTAGGCATCGCATAGTCAGAGTAGTCATATTTTATGTGCGATAACCGCTATGCTTAACTTATATATTTGCGATCGTTTCACAAATATGCTGTTTAGGATAAAAAGTTACTATGCTCATAGAGTTTAGTATTGGCAATTACCGATCTTTTAAGGATAAAGTTACCTTTAGTATGGTGGCTGCCAATATTGTTGCCAAAGAAAAAGAACTTGATGAAAACAATGTTTTTGCGATAGATGATGATCTAAAATTACTCAAAAGTGCTGCAATTTATGGTGCTAATGCTAGTGGCAAAAGTAATCTTGCGAAAGCTTTGAGCTTCATGAAGTGGTTTATGATTAATTCCTCTAAGGAAACTCAAAGTACAGAAAAAATAGGAGTTGAGCCATTTGAGCTAAGTACAGAAACTGAAGCACAACCATCTTTTTTTGAAATTGTGTTTTTATTAGATGCTATCAAGTATAGATATGGGTTTGAAGCTAATCAAAAAAGAGTTATTTCTGAATGGTTATCTTACGTTCCTAACACAAGAAAAACTCCTCTTTTTGAGCGAGTTTCTGAAGGAAATTCGCGTAAGCTAAAATATCTATCTAAAAAGTTTAAAGCTCAGGGTATTTACCCAAAAACTAGGAGTAATGCACTTTTTCTATCAGTAGCTGCTCAATTTAATGTTGAAATAGCTGAGAGAATACTAGATTGGCTTACAAAAAAAGTAAATATAGTTTCAGGTTTAGATGATCAAGAGCATTTGATTCATACAGTAAGTTATTTAGCCAGAAATAATGATAATAAATCAGAAATCATTCAGTTAATTAAACAACTAGATTTAGGCATTAAACAAATAAGAATAAAGCAAGCAGAAATTATCCCTATAGAACAAAGCTCTTATCATTTCAAAACAGAAAATTTAATTAAGACAGGGCATCAAAAATTTGACAAAAAAGGTAATTATGTTTCTATAAAATTCTTCGATTTAGAAAATCAAGAATCGGAGGGAACTAAAAAAATAATTTCTATTGCTGGACTTTTGGTAGATACTCTTAAATATGGCAAAGTTTTAATATTTGATGAATTGGATGCGAGACTTCACCCGCTAATCAGCAAAGCAATTGTTGAATTATTTAATTCAATAAAGACAAATTCTAATAATGCACAACTAATATTTATGACTGATGACACCAATTTGCTCAGTAATAAAATATTTCGGAGAGATCAGATTTGGTTTACTGAGAAAAACAAATATGGTGCTACAGATTTATATTCCTTAGTTGAATATAAAATACGGAATGATGCCTCTTTTGAAAGTGACTATCTTAAAGGCAGATATGGTGCTATTCCATTTATTGGTGAGCCTAATGCCTAGAAATAATTCAAGGAGATCATCATCTCGTGGATATACCGATAGAAAAGTTGAAACAAGAGAGCTTAGGCAAATATTTTTAATTATTTGTGAAGGTGAAAAAACCGAGCCAAATTACTTCATGAGCTTTCGCGTTTCCACAACTGTGAAAAAGATTGATGTTAGAGGATTTGGATACAATCCAAGTAAACTAGTACAAGAAGCTAAAGAATTAAAAGCTCAAGGAGATTACGATCAAATTTGGTGCGTATTTGATAGGGATGATTGGCCTAAGCAAGATTTTAACAACGCCATTGCAAACGCTGAAAGAGAAGGATTTCAAGTTGCTTATTCTAATGAAGCTTTTGAATTATGGTATGTATTGCATTTTGAGTTTTTAAATACTGGACTTCCTCGCAAGGATTATATCGATAAATTAGAGAAATTACTTGGATACAAATATAAAAAAAATAGTGCAACCATCTATGAAGAAATAGAAAATCGTCAATCTACTGCCATCAAACACGCTAAAAGTCTTCTGAAGCAATATAATCATCCCAATCCAGTAAATGATAATCCTTCAACAACAGTACATCTTTTAGTTGAGGAGCTAAACAAATTCATTCGATAATTCTTATCTTTTAGATTACATCAATTATTGTTTACACCATCCAGTGGCTACTTTATTATTTACTAAATCATCGCTTCCAATTCTTCCAAAGCTTGAAAACTTCCTACTTGCCAACTACGTTCCACCGCAGCAGGGATAATCTCAGTAATAGCTATATCTGCAAAATTAGGACTGGTATTAGATTTTATGTATTTCCCATCTCTCAGCAAATAAATAGAAAGGTTTCCGTTATCGTAAACCCATAATTCTGGGACTTTAATGGCTTCATAAGCATCAAGAGTAGTTTTCGATGTGACATCAGTCTCAATCGCTAAATCTGGCGGGGGATCATCAGTTTGTAAGCGACGATGGCCAATCATTTGTTGATAATTCTGAATATAAAAGCAAGCATCAGGTTCAACTCCTGCTACGCCTTGGCGTTTAAAGGTGGTGGAACCAAAAGGTTGATATCTGATATCTTTAGCCTTCAGCAATATTTTGACAATATCAGAAATTAAATCTTTGGGAATTTCATGTTCTGGTAAAGGAGCCATAATTTCTAAAGTACCCTGGCTATAGGCAATTCGGGTAGTTCTTTTTTCTCCTAATTCTTCTAAAATAGATTCAAATTCTTGCCAGCTAACATCAGGAATTGTCACCGTGCTACCAGGTGCTAATTGCATCTGGCTAACAGCTTTGAAAACGGGGATAGCAGCAGTCACATCGCTTCGCTCCAATTCAAAATTCAAAATTCAAAATCTATCAGGTTGCGGTGGATAATACAGCCCACCGTAACCTTTAGACTAATAGAATGAGTTTAACAAAAGCGATCGCTCTACACCTTAAACTTCTCTGTAATCCGCTTCATCGCCTCTTCGACATTCTCCCGGCTGTTAAACGCCGAAATCCGGAAGTAACCTTCACCCGCAGCACCAAAGCCAGAACCGGGTGTTCCTACAACGTTCACGGTTTGCAGCAACTTATCAAAGAATTCCCAACTGGATAAACCATTAGGCGTTTTCACCCAAACGTAAGGTGCATTCACGCCACCATAAACTGATAATCCGGCGGCTGTGAGTTTTTCGCGGATAATTTTGGCGTTTTCTAGATAGAAATTCACCAATCCTTTGATTTGCGCTTGTCCTTCTTCGGAGTAAACCGCTTCGGCTCCACGTTGGATGATGTAAGAAACGCCGTTGAATTTGGTAGACTGGCGACGATTCCACAGTTTCCACAGTTCGACATCGGAACCATCGGCGGCTTTTGCTGTGAGTGTCTTCGGTACTACGGTTAACGCGCAACGGGTTCCTGTAAAACCTGCGTTCTTGGAAAAAGACCGAAATTCGATCGCAACATCTCTTGCACCTTCAATTTCATAAATTGAGTGGGGAATCGAGGGATCGGTGATATAAGCTTCGTAGGCTGCATCAAAGAAAATAATCGAGTTATTAGCTTTGGCATAGTCCACCCATGCTTTGAGATATTCCTTGGTAGCAGTTGCGCCAGTGGGGTTATTGGGAAAGCAGAGATAAATTAAATCGACTTTCTTTGAGGGAATCTCGGCGGTGAAGTTGTTATCAGCCGTAATTGGTAGATAAACTAAACCCTCAAATTCGCCTTTATCGTTGGCATCCCCAGTATTTCCCACCATAACATTAGTGTCTACATACACAGGGTAAACTGGGTCAGTTACGGCAATTATGTTGTCATGACCAAAGATTTCTAGAATGTTGCCTGTGTCGCACTTGGAACCATCGGAGATAAAGATTTCGGAAGCATCTATATCGGCTCCCCGTGCTTGGAAATCGTGAGTAGCAATTTTCTCCCGTAACCAAGCGTAGCCTTGCTCTGGGCCATAGCCTTTGAAAGTATTGCGATCGCCCATTTCTTCCACAGCTTTAATCATAGCTGTGCGGCAAGCCTCTGGCAGAGGTTCAGTAACATCACCAATGCCCAGCCGAATGATTTTAGCATCAGGATTCGCTTCTGCAAAGACATTCACCCGCCGAGCAATTTCTGGAAACAGATAACCCGCTTTCAGTTTCAGGTAGTTGTCGTTAATAGTTGCCATAGTAAATACAAAAAACGCCCTCAAATAGCTTACTGCTAATTTATGAGGGCGATAACTTTGTTGTGGGGAGTTAGAAGTGGAGAGTTAGGAGTTAGGAGTTAGGAGTTAGGAGTTAGGAGTTATAAGAGTTCTTTCTCCTATGCCCAATGCCCAATTCCCAATTTAGACATTTACCGGCTGTTTATTATCGGCTGAATAATTGTTGCGATCGCTAATTACAAACTCCGTAATTGATTCTTTACCTGTAATCAATCTTGCTCCGCGATTACGAGTAAAGTAATTCCACGCCCACTGAATCATTACTACTAATTTGTTGTCAAATTCAATTAGGAAGTAGATGTGAATCACTAGCCAAAACAGCCATGCAAAGAAACCTTTCAGCTTCATAAAGCCCAAATCTACTACAGCAGAATTGTGCCCAATCATTGCTAAACTACCATGATCCTTATAAGCAAAGGGTGGCAAACTTTTACCTGCAAGCCGCTGTTGAACTAATGTTGCTACATATTCACCTTCTTGCTTGGCTACAGGTGCAACACCAGGTAGGGGTTTACCATTTTGATGAGAAAAATTTGCTAAGTCGCCAACTACAAAAATATTGGGATGTCCCTTAATACTCAAGTCAGGTTCGACGATAATCCGTCCAGCGCGATCGCACTCTGCACCTGTGTGTTCGGTTAACACTTTTCCCATTGCGGAAGCTTTCACACCTGCTGCCCATAATACCGTTTTTGAGGCAATCTCTTTAACTTCATCGCCTTGTTTGAGGGTAACAACATCATTTTCAATATTTGTTACCAATGTTTTTGTCTGCACAACCACACCCAAGCGCGTCAGGGATGCTTCCGCTTCTTGTGATAACTCTGGTGCAAAAGGTGGCAAAACTCGATCCAAACCTTCTAATAGCAAAATCTTGGCTTCTGATGTGTCGATGTTGCGGAAGTCTTCTTTGAGGGTTTGATTTGCTAATTCTGCGATCGCACCCGCTAACTCTACACCAGTTGGGCCACCACCCACAATTACAAAGGTTAACCAAGCCCGGCGTTTTTCTGGATCGGTTTCTTTTTCTGCGGCTTCAAAGGCCGAAAAAATCCGGCTACGCATTTCTATCGCATCTTCTACAGTTTTCAAGCCTGGGGCGAATTCTTCCCAGTTATCTTTACCAAAGTAGGAATGCTTCGCACCTGTGGCGACAATTAACGTATCGTAAGGAATTGCTTCGTCGCCTACAATAACTTTTTGCGCTTGTGAATCAATATTATTCACCTCTCCCAGCAGCACTGTCGTATTCTTGCTCTTGCTGAGGACAGAACGCAACGGCGAAGAAATATCAGCCGGAGACAGCGCACCTGTAGCGACTTGATATAAGAGGGGTTGAAATAGATGAAAGTTACGTTTATCAATCAGAGTAACGTTTACTGCCGCTTTGGCTAGTGTTTTTGCTGCATAAAGTCCACCAAAACCACCGCCTACAATAACTACTTGATGGGGTGGATTATTGTCAAGTGAATTTACCATAAGAAATATTATCCGGGATGCCGACTATTGTAACTATTCTTAACAAATTTGTATCAAACTTGTCATCATATATTTTGTATTGCCTTTTACATTTAAAGAATGATTAAAGTAATCAAAACTACAGGATAAGCAGAACTTTTCAAGAGAGAGGCGCAGACAATCATAGTTGGGAATACTTGAATCGCTTTTTACTTGTGTAAATTTATCAAAGGTAGATGTAAGATTTATGCAAGTTTACTCAGAGCTAGTTGATTCTGGTGTTTGTGTCAAACGTGGTGAATGAGTTCGCCGCCAACGGTTAAAGCCATAGATAAGAGCAACAAAAATTAACAAATAGGGACTGTAAACAATTAACCAAATACCCAGCTTGAGTAAGCCAACAGAAAATGCACTCAAAGAGTGGGTAGAGTTGTTCCAAGTTTCTTGAACTTGCAAACCCAAGGCAGGTTGGGGACTGGTACTAGAAACTGCGGCTTCTAGGTTCAGCGTAATCGTGGAATAAGCAACTTGATTTTGTAGGCTTTTCAATTGGGCATTGATTTGTTCTATGGTTTGTCTGACATTACTTAATTCTTGGGCAACACTAAGCACATCTCTGACAGAACCAGCCCGATCCATAATTTTTTGTAAATTGGCTTCAGTTTTCTGCAAATTCGTTAATCTAGCTTGGAAATCTACAAGGCGATCGCCTACATCTTCCGCAGTGATATTACGACTCTCGACAGTGCCCAATTTAGCTAATTGCTCTAGGGTAGGTTCTAGCCGATTCTCAGGTATCCGCAACTGTATTGTTGCTGTGTGACGCGGGTTGTCACTTTTGGGTTGTTGTTGCTTCAAACCGATTAAATCCCCTTGCTGTTTATTGATAATTTGTGAAACAGCATCAACAGTCTTATCTACAGAGTTGACAGTCAAAGAGATTGCCGCTTTTTTGATGAGTTGGGGACGAGAACGCGCTATTGGTGAAGCTTCCGCCTTTTGGGAAATACTGCTTTCACCAGCAGGTGCTATTGCTTGATTTGCCGTACTATCAGCCGCATTTGGAGGTAAACCAGAACTTGTTGAGCGATCAGCAGAAGCGCAACTGGTGAAAATCACCCCTCCTAATAATGCACTCACAAATAAAGCAGATGTGCGCGGTAATTTAGTTGAAGTATACATAATCTACCCCCAGATGGATGAAGTTAACCCCAGTATTACTGAAGTAAAACTCAAAGCCTGCATTGTTGCGATTTATGTAACAGATTTAGTCATTCAAAATTCCCTGGCACTTTCAGCAGCCTGTCTCAATGCCAAAAAAGCCTCTTTTAGAGGTTGGCTAACAGCACTGTCTGGTTCTGTTAGCACTAGCTGTTGGTAGGCTGACAAAAATTGCGATCGCAGCCGATGGAACAAATGCAGAAAGTGACGTACAAAACTGATGCAATCCAAAACCACAATTTCCATACCACCTGTACGGTCGTACATACTTGAGGCATATTCCTGAATACCTTCTTCGATCGCATCCGTCGTGATAAAAATATAGTTGTCAACCCGCTTGCCTGTGCTGTTGATTTTTTGCAAGGCACGGTCAATATCTGCTAACGTGACGCGTCGGGTCTTCATTTCATAGCTGGTAATCACCTTCTTGTCATCAACTAAAGTAATTTCCAAATCTCCCAAAGCTCCAGTCTGCTCGTCTGCGGCATTATGGGATTCTAGAGGTAAAAAACGCTCCCCAATATATTGTTCTGCTACTTGATAGGCAGCAGCAACAATTAGTACAGGAAGACGGCTTGAACCTCGGCAAGCCAAATGCTGTTTCAGGAGTGTGATAATTTCCTCTGCTGACAAAGGTATTGCGTCTTCCGACTTCTTCAGGTCGGCTAGTAGTGTTTCCATACGCTGCCGCTTCTCGTTCCGAGCGATAATTAGACAGCGAATGGTTTGGGCTAGCAAATCCTCAGCAGTTATCCTACCTTCATGAACATCATCAAGTAATTCCAGGGCAGCTTCATAGAGTTTGGGCGGTCGTCCCACCAGATTGACTGCTGGGGTTAAGGTGATGTTACGGTTCCGCAGGGCAGGGGTGAGGAACGCAGTAGTGGGATTACAGGGCAACTCGTGCTTGTTAATGAATGCTGTGATGTAGCTTTCATCGTAGTAGCGTCCAGAGTAAGCATCTGGTGTGCCTATTTCGGTGTAAGGCTTGCGGATATCAACATTTCCACGGTGAATTGATGCCAAAGAGCAGGCCAGTAACAAACGAACTACAGCACGATTGCCTACATAGCGCGATACATAGTCAATTTTTTCGGCAATGCTGGGGTTGGTGACAATCGGTTGGACTATCGATGCTTCGGCTTTTTGTAAGGCTACATCAAGGATAGCTGCTGGGGTTGTGGACATGGAGCGATTTCTTCAACAGTAAGTGTGGAGGCTTGGGGGTCATAATTGAGCCAAAGTACTTCTTGCCGTAACTGCTTGATGGAATGGCAGTGTTTCACGGGCGCTTTAATGCAGTTCCAGTCACCGTAAAGTTCCTGCATCAACGAACAATCATAGCCTGAAAGGGCAACTTTACCTTTGACTGAACGCAAAACATCCGCTAGTTGCCGATGCTGGTCGTCGGTCATTTCATAAGCGTAAGCCTTGCTATCTCCACGGGAATCGTGCGGGTAGGGAGGGTCACAGTAAAATAATGTTTCTGGACTATCGTACCGTCGAATAATATCAATTGCTCGGTCGTTCTCAATTTGCACGCGTAGCAACCGTTGCACGATTTCGGGCAGATCCTCAACACTACCAAGCCACCGGGAAACTGCACCAGCCATTCCAGCGCGGCTAGTAAGTTTGCAGTGCGCCCATCGTCCAACACTGGCGGTTTGTGCCAAGCCTGTTCTCACTTGTCGCGCCCGGACAAAAAATCGTCTAGCCCTTTCCAGGTCTGACAAACTTTCTTCTTCTTTGGTAATAGCAATCCGAAATTCTTCACGCGAAAACGGGGTTAAACCAATCGCCTCGATGAGTTGGTCTTTTTGGTCGCGTAGCACACGAAAGAAGTTGACTACCTGGCCATCAATATCATTGTAGGTTTCCACAGGCGAAGGCTCCCGGTTCAACAACACGGCTGCTGAACCGCCAAAGGGTTCGCAGTAGTGGGTCGTTTTTGACAACAAGGGTAAAAGCCAGTCTAAATGACTGTACTTGCCGCCATACCAACCAAATGCAATTTTCTTTGCCATGAAAGACCAACCTCAAAGGGAGTGCTTTACCCGAAACCGAGGATAAGGGTAAAACGCAATTTATTATATAGTCTTGAGAAATAAAGTATAAACAAACAAAAATACTTACATTATTTTTTCAGAGAATAATCTATCATTCTCGGTAAGGCGATCGCGGCATTGAGCCTGGATGCGCCATGTTTGCGGTTATTATCTGGTAAATCAGGGTTACAGCACCAGAGAGATTCAGGACTTCTTAGAACATCGTGATATCAAACACACTGAAAAATATACCAAGCTGAATGCTCGACGGTTCCTGAATTTTGACTAGGGTGATTTGTAAGAACAATAGAGTGTTATAATTTTGGTCTAAACTTATACTTAAGTTGTCGTAATACTTCTAAAGTGTTAGACAGATGAAGTTGGGTAATTGCATATAATTTAGATTTAAATATAAATACCAAATGT
The DNA here is from genome assembly GCF_034530635.1 of Nostoc sp. EspVER01. Taxonomy (NCBI): domain Bacteria; kingdom Bacillati; phylum Cyanobacteriota; class Cyanophyceae; order Nostocales; family Nostocaceae; genus Nostoc; species Nostoc sp. EspVER01. Next base: position 541 of record NZ_JAVRCS010000009.1, on the reverse strand, counting down.
ATAATTTTAACGATACCCCTATATCTATTTCCCTTTCAGCCGATAAAATAATTTATTACAAGTTGAGAGCAGTACATAGGCGACATGGAAATGCTGAGAAGTGCATATGGATTATTTCTGTAGAAGAAGAGGTAGATTGTTTCAAGTATGCAGTATTTGAGAAATGGTTAGAAGAGAAAAAAGGATGGGGATTGAAAATTAACATAGAAGAAAGAGGTTTAGCTGAACTTGGTTTATCTGAACAAAATGAACCTTTAAAAATTGCTAAGTTTGTCGATAGTAGCTCAACTACTGAATGGCATGGTTATCCAGCAGATTATTGTAGAAGGAAACAAGATAGACCATCTTTAAATATACTAATGGACTGGAAAAACAAAGGAATAATTACTAAAACACAAATGGACAAAATCAAGCAATATAAAAAATGCAACCTCTGAAGCTTACAATCGATGGTGATTTTTGGGACTGTCAAATATATAGAGGAAGGCAGAAATGTTGAATCCTAATACAAAACTTTACATATCTAGTTACACTAACTCTA